>NZ_JARXHY010000001.1:300000-579234 GCF_031127815.1 Pelagicoccus sp. SDUM812003
CCGGGAGATCTGTTTTCGATGCGCAGCGTCCCGTTGAGGCTTTCTGCGAATGACTTCGCGACGCTCAGTCCGAGGCCGGGATGCTTCTCGTCGTTTTTGGTGGAGTAGAACGGCTCCAACGCGGTCTCCAGTTCGCCCGTTTTGAAGCCCGGTCCGTTGTCTGAGATTTCCAGGATGGCGACCTCGCCGGCGTCGGAAACGGACTTTCGAAGGCTCAGCTGCAGGGCGATGGCCTCGCCCGCCGCGTCGCTCGCGTTGCCAGCGAGATGCAGGATGACTTGTCGAAACTGGTTGGGATCGAGGCGCGCTGGATAGTCTCCCGCCTGAATCTGATAGCTCTGCCCGGCGCCTTTGGGCAGCAGGGCTTGGATGTACTCCTCCTGCTCTCGGAGCAGGGAAGCGAGGTCGAGGAAGTCGGGCTGGCCGTTTTCAAGAGTGGTGAGCAGCCGCACCTTTTTCGTGATGTCCTGAGCCCGAATGGAGTTGTCGCGGATGTGCACCATGGCCTCGACCATCGATTGGGCTTCCGACCCAGGCTCCGCGTAGAGCTCGCTCAGAGAGTAGATGCCGGCGATGGTGTTGTTGAAGTCGTGCAGGTAGCGGCGCGTCATGGTAGCGGCGATTTCCTTCCAGGAGCGGCGGAAGAGGGCGTCCATGGCCATGCTGCGGAAGGAGTCGTCCACCAGTCTGCCCAGAATGCCCACGGGTCGGCCGATCGGGTCGCGCAGCAGCTGGCGATAGTCGACCACTGGCATCAGGGCCCCGCGTCGGTTGGCGATCAGCTGATAGCTGATCTGGGGCTCGATCGGCTCGGTTTTGAGGGATTGGAGAAAGCGATCGCGATCGGAATCGGCCACCAGCTGTTCCCAGCTCGAGCAGCTATCGGCCAGGTTGTAGAAGGCGTTCGGGAAGGAGTCGCTCTCGCGCTCCATGAAACGGAGCCGCCGCGAGGGCAGTTCGATAAGATAGGAAATGCCGGGGCCTGGGTTCGCGAGCAGATCTACGTTTGATCCAGTGAGCTCGCGGATGGCGTCGGTCAGGTCGGTGGCGGTCAAGGTGGGTGGCTGCGTGTTGGGATTCAAGGGTGTCGTGTCCGAACCGCCAAGAGTTAGCCACGCCGGAAGCCGACGCAACCCGGCTTTCTGCAGCCCTGTCGATTTTCAGCGGATTTTTACGAGCGTGCCGAGCGTGCCGAGCGTGCCGAGCGATGCCTGGGGGGAGGGGGCGGAGTCGGATTCTCCGGGCGCCGGCCGCTCGAGATCTTGAGATCGCCGTTTTTCTAGCGCGGCAGCTGGTAGATGGCCGGCTTGATGGAAAGGTACGGGTGCTTCACTCCGGCCAGGCTTTCGGCATGACCGATGAGCAGGTAGCCGCCGGGAACCAGGTGCTGAGCGAGCCGCCCTACCAGCTCCTGCTGGGTTTGGCGGTCGAAGTAGATCATAACGTTGCGGCAGAAGATGACTTGGAACTTCTCCGTCCACGGGTAGGAGGGTGCGAACAGGTTGATGCGTTGGAAATTGATGCGGCTGTGCAGCTCCGGACGCACGCGGAAATAGCCGTCCATCTGCCGTTCGCCCTTCTGAAAGTATCTGCGCAGCCATTCCGGGCAGACGTTCTTGAGGCGTTCCTTGTCGTAGATGCCTTTGGATGCGAAATCGAGCACGCGGGTGGAGATGTCGCTGCACTCGATCTTCCAGTTGATATCACGGCGCGATTCGAAGAATTCGGACAAGGCGATGCCCACGGAGTAAGGCTCCTCGCCCGTCGAGCAGGCGCAGCTCCAGATGCGAAGGTTGCTGGAGGCCCCCAGCTTGTTCGAAGCGAATTCCGGCAGAATGGTCTGGTTGAGAAAATTGAAGTGGTTCACCTCCCGGAAAAAGAAGGTGTGATTGGTCGAGATGGCGTCGATCAGGTGGTAGAGTTCGCCGCTTTGGGGATCGTTTTGCAGCGAACGGCAGTAGTCGCTGTAGCTGGACATGCCCAAGGCCCGCAGGCGCTTGCCGAGGCGGGCGCTGACCAGCTCGCGCTTGCTGTCGCCGAGGTTGATGCGCGTCTCCTTGTAAATAAGTTCGCGAATGAACTGGTAGTCCTTGTCGGTCAGCTTGTTGCGGGTGAACGGACTCGTCGGCGGGACGGTCGATGGCGCGGCCTGGCGTGGATTGGCATCGTAGCCAGCTTGCTTTTGCTTAAAAGGGCTGAAGCTCATTCGGTCTTTGAGTAGCGGTACTTATCGGTCTGCTACTAAATCGCTCAAACGCGGGTAAACTTGAGCCTTCAGATCGCTTTGCTCCGAGGTTTTTCGCGAGACTCGGTTCGCCCATTCGAGCGCGGTATCCGAATTTGGTTCACGTTGACTCGGACCTTGATTCGCTGCCGTCATCGCACATGGTTGGCCGTTTTCAACTAGCCATGAACGCAGCCACCTCCATCCACCTGCCTGAATCCAAGACTTACGCCCGCTTGCGCGAGCTGCTCGACGAGCGTCTCCTGTTTCTCGACGGAGCGATGGGGACCATGATCCAGCGCTACAAGCTGCAGGAGGAGGACTTTCGCAAAGGTCATTTCGAGGATCACGAGGTGGATCTGAAGGGAAACAACGAGCTGCTCACCCTCACTCGCCCGGACATCATCCGCTCCATTCATCGGGCCTTTTTCGAGGCAGGGGCCGACATCGTCGAAACCAATACCTTCAGCGCCACCACCATCGCCCAGGCCGACTACAAGTTGGAAGGGAGCGTTCGGGACCTGAATCGGGAAGCGGCGCGACTGGCGAAGTCGGTAGCCCAGGAGATCATGGACGAGACTCCCGGCAGGGAGTGCTTCGTCGCGGGCGCGATCGGGCCGACCAACCGGACCGCTTCGCTTTCGCCCGACGTGAATCGGCCGGAGTATCGCGCCGTGACCTTCGATCAGCTCAAGGAGGCGTATCTGGAGCAGATCCGAGCCCTTGCGGAGGGAGGCGTGGATCTTTTCCTGCCGGAAACCACCTTCGACACGCTCAACCTGAAGGCCTGCATTTTCGCTCTGGAGGAATTCTTCATCGAGCGCGGGGAGCGCATGCCGGTGATGCTCAGCGTCACCATCACCGACGCATCGGGACGCACCCTTTCGGGCCAGACCATCGAAGCGTTCTGGAATTCCGTTTCCCATGCCCGGCCGTTGAGCGTGGGCATCAATTGCGCTCTGGGAGCTCGCGACATGCGGCCCTACATCGAGGCCCTGGCGGCGAGCGCGGACTGCTACGTCAGCTGCTATCCGAACGCGGGCTTGCCCAACCCGCTCAGCGAAACCGGCTACGACGAGCTGCCCGAAGACACGTCACGCTTCTTGGAGGAGTTCGTGCAAAGCGGTTTCGTCAACATCCTTGGCGGCTGCTGCGGCACCACTCCGGAACACATTGGCAAAATCGTGGAAAAGGCCCGCGAGTACCCGGCCCGCAAGCGTCCCCAGATCGAGCCGGCGCTGCGTCTTTCCGGACTGGAACCGTACGAGGTCAAAGGCGAAAAGGCTCCCTTCGTGATGGTGGGGGAGCGAACCAACGTCACGGGTTCGCCTCGCTTCCGCAAGCTGATCAAGGAGGAGCGCTTCGAGGAGGCCCTTTCGGTAGCCCGCCAGCAGGTGGAAAACGGGGCGAACATCATCGATGTGAACTTCGATGAAGGCTTGCTCGATAGCGAGGCCTGCATGACGCACTTCCTCAACCTGATCCAGTCCGAGCCGGATATCGCCCGAGTGCCGATCATGATCGACTCCTCGAAATGGTCGGTGATCGAGACCGGTCTGAAATGCGTTCAGGGCAAGTGCGTGGTGAACTCCATCAGCCTGAAGGAGGGCGAGCAGAAGTTTCTCGAAACCGCGTCATTGGTTCGTCGATACGGAGCGGCGGTTATCGTGATGGCGTTCGACGAAAAGGGGCAAGCCGCCACTCGCGAGGACAAGGTGCGCATCTGCAAACGAGCGTACGATCTCCTCGTCGAGAAATTGAACTTTCCGCCGGAGGACATCATCTTCGATCCCAACATCCTCACCGTTGGCACCGGCATCGAGGAGCACAACAACTACGCGGTCGATTTCATCGAGGCCACCCGCGAGATCAAAGCCATCTGTCCTCACGCTCGCATAAGCGGCGGCGTATCCAATATTTCATTCTCCTTCCGCGGAAACAACCCTGTGCGCGAAGCGATGCACGCGGCCTTTCTCTACCACGCCATCGAGGCCGGGATGGACATGGGCATCGTGAACGCCGGCATGCTGGCGGTGTACGATGAGATCGAGCCGGAGCTCAAGCAGGCGGTGGAGGATGTGTTGCTCAACCGCGGGCCGGAAGCGACCGAACGCTTGATCGACCTAGCGGAAAAGGTGAAGGCCCAGGGCTCCAAGGAGGTCGAAAAGGCGGTCGACGCTTGGCGAAGCGGCACCGTAGAGGAGCGTCTTTCTCACGCCTTGGTCAAGGGCATTACCGATTACGTGGACGCCGACGTCGAAGAGGCCCGCCAAAAGCTCGATCGGCCGCTCGACGTGATCGAAGGCCCGCTCATGGACGGGATGAAGATCGTGGGCGAGCTTTTCGGAGCGGGAAAAATGTTTTTGCCCCAAGTGGTCAAGTCCGCCCGCGTGATGAAAAAGGCTGTCGCCTACCTGACGCCTTACATGGAGGCGGAGAAGCAGTCGGCAAAGGGGTCGAGTCGTGGCAAGGTGGTGCTCGCCACGGTGAAAGGCGATGTGCACGACATCGGCAAGAACATCGTGGGCGTGGTGCTGAGCTGCAACAACTACGAGGTGATCGATCTCGGGGTGATGATTCCGTGTAACAAGATTTTAGATACGGCTCGCGAAGTCGAGGCGGACCTGGTCGGCCTGAGCGGCTTGATCACTCCTTCGCTCGACGAGATGATTCATGTGGCTTCGGAAATGAAGCGCCAAGGATTTACGGTTCCCTTGCTCATCGGCGGCGCTACCACGAGCAAGGCCCATACGGCTATCAAAATCGCCCAGCACTACGATCCCCCGGTGGTCCACGTGGCGGACGCTTCCCTTGTCGTAGGCGTCTGCAACGATCTGACCAACGACGATAAGCGCGACGCGTTTATCCAGGAGTTGGATACATCTCAGGAGGCTTTGCGTCAGCGCCACGCCTCGGGCAACCGAGCGTCCGCTCCTTCGCTCACTATCGAAGAGGCGCGTTCCAAGGGATTTGCCACCGATTGGGAGGCGGCGCAGATCGCCAAGCCGAGCGAACTAGGGCTCAAGATTTGGGACGACTTTTCGCTGGAGGAGGTATCGAGCTACATCGACTGGTCGCCCTTCTTCTGGACCTGGGAACTCAAGGGCGTTTATCCGGCGATTCTCAGCAGCGAGAAATACGGCCAGCAAGCCACGGAGTTGTTCGACGATGCTCAAGCCCTGCTCAAGCGCATCATCGCGGAAGAGCGCTTTCGTCTTCGCGGGGTCACCGCCTTCTGGCCGGCTCAAGCCGAGGGGGACGACGTGGTTCTCTACGCGGACGAGCAGGGAGCGGAGGAGATGGCCCGCTTGCACTTCCTGCGGCAGCAGAAGAGCAAGGTGAACGACGAGACCTACTACAGCTTGGCGGATTTCGTGGCCCCGAGATCCTCCGGCAGGATGGATTACGTCGGCGGTTTCGCGGTCACCGCCGGCCATGAAGTGGAGGATTTCGCCCGAACCTTCAAGACGGTCGGCGATGACTACAGCGCGATTTTGGTCCAGGCCCTGGGAGATCGTTTCGCGGAGGCTTTGGCGGAGTTCGTTCACAAGAAGATTCGCGAGCAGTGGGGTTACGGCTTGCAGGAGGAACTGTCGGTGGAGGATCTCATCGCGGAGAAGTATCGCGGCATCCGCCCCGCTGCGGGCTATCCCGCCTGTCCGGACCACACGGAGAAGGATTTGCTCTGGGCTTTGCTGGACGCCCGCGAGCACACCGGAATCCAATTGACCGAGAGCTACGCCATGTATCCTGGCAGTTCGGTCTCGGGCCTCTATTTCGGTCACCCTCGATCCCGCTACTTCAACGTCGGTAAGATCGAGCGCGACCAATTGGAGGACTACGCCCGGCGCAAAGGCATTTCCGTGGACGTCGCGGAGAAGTGGCTGATGCCGAATTTGGGCTACAAGTGAATGTTTTTGCGCAAGGGCGCCCTGGCCGAAATCCGGGCGCTTGAATTTGAGCGTCCCCCGTCCGCAGGATGAGGCAAATTCGCCGCGTCAAGCTGTAAACGCTCCGCGAAGCCAAACTAATCGGGGAATCCCCGTCGTTTGGCATACCCGATGCTGGTTGGAGGTCCGTCCCTGTTTACAGGGATTGAGGGAGTGACGCTACTGCGATTGCGCAGAAGCAGACAATCCGGGGCCGGCGTTAGGGGTTATCGTCGGCCCCGACTCGTTTGCGCCTCCGGCGAGTCGTGCCCGCTTGGCCAAAGCGAGGAGCGGAAACGAAAGGACGCCGCCTTCCGAGGAAAGCGACGCCCTTATGGGGAGGAGGGAAAATGGCTTTGTTTTAGACGCTGATCTCCTCGCCGCTGAGGATCTTCACGAACTTTTTCATGGCGGGCGTGAGCACGCGGCCTTTGCGGTGCAGGATGCCGAGCGGACGGTCGAAGGCGTCGCCCTCCAGTGGAATCGTGGCCAATGTGCCTTGCTTGACCTCTTGGGCGACGGTGGCAAGAGGGACCAGAGCGATGCCGGCGTCGATCTCTACGGCGCGCTTCACGGTTTCGATGTTGTCGAATTCCATGACCGGCTCGATGTCGATCTTCTGATCCTTGAAAATCTGGTCCACGGCCTTGCGGGTCGGAATGTCGGGATCGAAGCTGATGAACTTGTGGTTGGCCAGAGACGCCAGCTCGATATGCTGCTCCTGCACCAAGGGGTTTTCCGGGTGGCAGATGATCACCAAGCGGTCGTTTCGGAAGGGGATGATCTCTATCTGCCGGTTCTTCTGCGGAAAGGCGACTAGCCCGAAGTCCACCGAATTGTGGAGGATGTCCTCGTACACCAGATTCGAACGGCGGTACTCCACGCGAACGTTTACGGAGGGAAAGGCGGTGAGGAAGGACTTGATGTAGGGGGGCAGCTCGTGCAGGCCGATGCTGTAGATCGTGGAAATACGGATGGTGCCGGAGATCACCTTTCGCATTTCCATGAGCTCGCTCATTAGCTTTTCGTAGCCATGAAGGATCTCCTTGGCGGACTGATATACCCGTTCGCCCTCGCGCGTGAGTTGAAACTGCTTCTGGCTGCGGTCTATGAGCAGGGTGTTGAAGTGCTTCTCCATCGACCTAGCCTGCTGACTGACAGCAGATTGGGTGACGCCGTTGAGGCGGGCTGCCTTTGAAAAACTTTTGGTTTCGACTAGGTCGGCGAAAATTTTGAAGTTATCGATTTGCATGAGGCCTTATTTAGGGACGAAACCTTATAATTAGGACTTATCAAATCAATAACAAAATAGTAGAATTGTTAATGCAGATTACCTACGAACAATTTCGCGCGAATTTCAGTGTGGTGATGGACCATATCGAGGACGCCTGCGGCAAGGCGAATCGCTCTGCCAGCGAGGTGACTTTGCTGCCGGTGACGAAGAATCACCCTGCGGACGCAGCGGTATACGCCTGGAGGGCTGCGTGCAAATCGGTCGGGGAAAATCGCGTGCAGGAGGCGCTGGGAAAGATGGGCGACGCCGACCCTTGTCTGCAATGGGAACTGATAGGTCCGCTGCAGAGCAACAAAGCAAAACGAGTGGCGGAATCCTTCTCCCGCGTGCAGACCGTCGATCGAGCGAAGATCGCCAAGGCGCTCGACCGCTACGCTCGCGAGGCGGGAAGGACGCTGCGCGTGCTGATGCAGGTCAACGCGGGCCGCGACCCGGCGAAGTCGGGCGTGGAGCTCGAGGAGGCGGATGCGCTTTTGGACGTCATTCTGAGCTGCGAAAGCCTGAGCCTGGAAGGGTTGATGACCATCGCTCCGTTGTCCGAGCAGAGCGACGTCGCTCGGCGGACCTTCGCGAACTTGCGCGAATGTCGCGATCGTTTGAGTCTCAGGTCCGGGTTGCCTCTATCCGAACTGTCGATGGGTATGAGCGGGGATCTTGAGGAGGCCATTCTCGAAGGAAGCACCATGGTGCGGGTGGGGACCGCTCTTTTTGGAGAGCGAACCTATTGACCCGAGGGAGCGTCCTAGGAAAGCCGATACATGGAGTGTCTTGGAGCGATGACGGTGAGGGTTGGCCTTCAAAATGCGTCTAGAAAAGCATTGTCGCCTTGCCACCCTTGCCCACGATTTGCCGCGTGTCCTCAAATCGTAACATCGAGCAGCCAGCATCTGAAATGAGCGAGCGCTCCTATCGGATCGGCGTGCTGCTCTATTTTCAGGACGCCAGCGGGCGCTTGCTGCTCATTCGCCGCGCCCGTCGACCCAACCAGGGACTGTGGTGCGCGGTGGGAGGAAAGCTGGAAATGTCCTTGGGCGAGTCGCCCTACGAATGCGCCATTCGAGAAGCGAAGGAAGAGGTCGGTGTCGATCTGCTCGAGAGCGACCTCGCCTTGCGTTGCGTGCTGGCGGAGCGCGAATACGAAGGCAGCGGACATTGGCTGATGTTCATCTTTCAGGTGAAGAAGCCTCTGTCTCGTCTGCCGAACGCGATCGAGGAGGGCAGCTTTTCCTTCTTCGAGAAATGCGATCTAAGCGGGATCGATATGCCTGCCTTGGATCGATCCATACTGCTTGATCGCGTGTTATGCGAAGAGCGAGGAGGCCTGCATGCTCTCAGGGCTTGCCCGGCTGCGGGAAATCGGCCTGAGCTGCTTGTCGAAGAAGAGTGGATACGGGGGTAGCATGATTCTGTTGGTGGATAACTACGACTCGTTCACGTATAACCTGTTTCAATACATACGAGCGCTCGGAGAGCGAGTCGAGGTCGTTAGAAACGATGCCGTTTCCGTGGATTCGGCTCGAGCGCTGCGGCCCGATCTGATCGTGCTCTCTCCGGGTCCTGGCGGGCCTGAGTCTACGGGAAGCTGTCTGCAAATCATCGAAGCGTTTCACCAGCAGGTTCCGATTCTCGGCGTTTGCCTCGGCATGCAAACCATCGCTTGCTTCTTCGGAGCCCGTATCGTAAAGGCTGGCGAGCCCATGCATGGCAAGACGCGTCTTGTTCATCACGATGGCGCCGGGCTGTTTCAGGGGCTGAAAAATCCGCTTAGGGTGACGCGCTACCATTCGTTGATCGTGCAAGAAGCGAGTTTGCCGGACTGCCTGAAGGTGAGCGCCCGCTCGGAGGAAGGCGAGATTATGGGGCTGTCGCACCACACGTATCCAGTTTTTGGAGTTCAATTTCATCCCGAAGCCTATTTGACTGAGCAAGGCATGGAGCTTTTGGGAAACGCCTTGGGGAGGCGGGCATGTTAGAGCGCCAGCTTGAGGTTTCCTGCGATCCGCTTTCAGCCTTCGCCAAGGTGTCCGATTTCGAGGGCGTAGTCCTGCTGCATAGCGGACTTCAGGCCTACGGGCTGGGTCGCTATTCGATTCTTGCGGCCTTGCCGCAAAAGCGGATTCGCTGCAGACGCGATTTCGCGTGGGTCCAGGTCGGGACCTCGGAGACTCGGATCGACGGGAACCCCTTCGAGGTGTGCCGCCGGATGCTTGAGGGGCTGGAGATTGAGCGAATGGGGGCCGGAAGCCTGCCGTTTTACGGAGGGTTGATCGGCTATTTCGCCTACGATTCCGGTCGGGCGCTGGAGCCTGACTCCTTGGGCCGAGGTTCGGATGAGATGGATCTGGCTCGCTTCCACTTGTATCGAGGCGCTCTGGTGTTCGACCATCGGGAACGGCGCGTGTGGATGACCTGTTTGGACGATCGACCGGATGATGATCTGCTGCGGATCGCGCATAGAGTCTGCGGATCTGGGGCTCCGAGCTTGGAGGCTTTCGAAGCGACGTCCAGCTTGAGCAGCAATTTCGAGAAGGGTGACTTTTGCGGCGCGGTGGACCGGGTTCGGGAGCTGATCCTTGAGGGGGAGGTTTATCAGGTAAACCTATCCCAGCGCTTCGAAGCGACCTGCGCTGGAAGTTCAGCTGACCTGTTTCTCCGCTTGGCTGTCGCCAGTCCAGCTCCTTATGGAGCGTATCTGGATTTTGGAGACGAGCAGATCGTATCCTCATCGCCCGAGCGATTTCTGCATGTCGAAGACGGTGTGGCGCAAACCCGACCGATCAAGGGCACGCGACCGCGAGGAGATTGCGAGGAGGAGACCTTGGCGTACGAGCGGGATCTGTCCTGCTCGGAAAAGGATCGTTCGGAGCTTTTGATGATCGTCGATCTGGAGCGAAACGATCTGGGGAGGGTTTGTCGGCCTGGTTCGGTTCGCGTGGAGCGGCTGTTCAGCATAGAGCGCTACGCTACGGTACTGCACCAGACGGCCGATGTGGTGGGCGAATTGGAGCCGGGGCTCGGGGTCATGGACTGCGTGCGGGCGATGTTTCCGGGCGGCTCCATCACCGGAGCTCCGAAGATCCGATCCATGCAGGTGATCGAGGATCTGGAGCGTGGGGAGCGTGGCGTCTACACTGGATCGATCGGTTATTTGGCTGCCTCCGGAAACGCTGACTTGAACATCGCGATTCGTACCATTCGCGTGAGCGAGGGACGTTTAAGCTTTCAAGTTGGCGGGGGAATTGTTTGGGATAGCGATCCGGAAAGTGAATACGAAGAAACGTTGTTGAAGGCGAAAGCTATGATAAAGGCGATCGGAGGCGAGCATGCTTGATATTTTCTACAAGGACGGAGAGTGGCTGGATGGCTCCGCGGTGACGCAAGACCTGAGGGGGCGTGGGTTCGCCTTTGGCTATGGCGTGTTCGAAACCATGAAATTTGTCGCTGGGCAGCCCTGCTTTTTCGCGGAGCATTGCGAACGGCTCCATCGGGGCGTGAAAGCTGCCGGTTTGGAGATCGTGATCGACTCTGCCGCATTGCGCGAGATTGCCAGGGAGCTCTTTTTGCGAAACGAGGCCAGCGATGGCGTTTTTAAGATCGTCGTTTGGGATGAGTTGGAGGGGCCCTGTCTGGCCATGTTCGTCCGGAGTGTGGAGGACGGGGATGGACCGGAGGAGGCCAAGCTGCTGCAATCGCCGGTGGCGAAGGCATCCAAGGCGTTCACCAGCCGACACAAATCGCTCAACTACATGGAGTCGGTGCTGCAGTTGGCCCACGCTCGACAGGAGGGCTACACGGAATGCGTTTTCACCAACGAGCTGAATCAGCTGACCGAGTGCGCCGTAGCGAATCTGTTTTTCGTACGTGATGGAGTTTTGAATACGCCATCGATCGACTGCGGGCTTCTGGATGGCATCGTTCGGTCGAAGATCATGGATCTGGCTCGCTCGATTGGAGTCGAGGTGAAGCAAGGGAGGTTTTCGGTGGAGGACTTGCTGTCGGCGCAGGAAGCGTTTTTGACCAGCTCGGGCAAGGGTCCGCGGCCGGCTGCTCGATTCCGCTCTTTGGACGGGAGGGAGGCGATCTTCGAGTCTCGCTCGATGGTGGATCGGCTGTTGCCGCTTTATCGCCAACTCGAAGAGGAAAGCGTGAAGAGCGACTGATGGCGGCTGATGGAGACAGATCGAGGGAATGGCGCCTTGGCGAAACGTCGCTCATGCTCGGCGACCGCTCCCTCATGATGGGAATTCTCAATGTGACGCCCGACAGTTTCTCGGATGGCGGTCGCTACGATGCGGTGGAGCCGGCCACTCGTCAGGCGTTGCGGCTGCTGGAGCAGGGCGCGGCGATGGTGGATGTGGGGGGAGAGTCCACGCGTCCAGGGTTTGAGCCCGTTTCGGAGAAGGAGGAGATTCGGCGAGTGGTCCCGGTAATCCAAGCGGTGTTGCAGCGGGACCCGAGCGCGATCCTTTCGATCGACACCTCGAAGGCCCCGGTGGCCGCCGCGGCGATTGAAGCGGGAGCGAGAATCGTGAACGATGTCTGGGGATTTCAGAGCGATGTGGAAATAGCCTCGGTGGCGGCTCAATGCGGGACGGGCGTGGCGCTCATGCGCAATGGCCGCGGAGGCGGCGAGGGCGGGTCGATCCTGGAAAAGGTCAAACGCAGCTGGGCCACCTCTGTCGAAATCGCCTTGAAGGCAGGAGTGCGGGAGGAGGCGATCGTCTTGGATCCCGGTATTGGCTTTGGCACTACGAGACAGGAGGATCTGGAGATCATGCGAGGCTTGGCGGAACTGGGAGCCTTCGGGTTTCCGCTGTTGCTGGGGACGTCTCGCAAGCGCATCACCGCGATGCCGCTTGGTCTGCCAGTGGAAAGTCGTTTGCCGGCGACGGTTGCGACCACGGTGGCAGGCATCGCGGCGGGGGTTGACGTTTTTCGCGTGCATGACGTCGCGGAGAATTTGCGTGCATCCTTGCTGGCGGATCTCATATATCGAGGAGGGCAACTCGATGGCTAGGGCGCTGGACAAGATATTTCTCAAGAGCATGGAGCTTTACGGCTACATCGGCGTACTCGAGGAGGAGAAGCGGCAGGGTCAGACCTTTTATGTCGATGTGGAGCTGGGCTTGGATCTCAGGCCGGCAGGTCGGAGCGATCTGTTGTCGAAAACCGTGAACTACGCGGACGTCTTCGCCTTGGCCGAGCAATTGATGGACGAGGCCCGCTGCGATTTGATCGAGAGTTATGCGGAGCAGCTTGCGGAGGAGATCTTGAAGTATTTCGATTTGGCAGTGACGGTTTCGGTCACGGTCAAGAAGCCCGAGGCCCCGATCGAGGGAAAGTTCGAGTCGGTGGGGGTGACGATCTTCAGGGAGCGCGATGATTGAGGCTTTTCTAGGCTTGGGGTCCAATCTTGGCGATCGCTTCGGAAATATCCGCAAAGCGGCTCGCTTGCTCGAGCAGGACGAGTGTATCCACGATTTGGAGTTGTCGCCGCTCTATCGTACCGCTCCGATCGGCAAGACGGACCAGGGCTGGTTTATCAACGCGGTGGCTAGGGTGAAAACGACGCGCCCCCCCGAGTCCTTGCTGGAGCTTTGCCTTGCGGTGGAGAAGGCCTTGAAGCGCGAACGCGTCGAACGGTGGGGGCCTCGAACGCTGGATATCGACATCCTGCTCTATGGGGCCGAGGAGGTGGATCGCAAAGGGCTGCAGATTCCGCATCCACGCTTGGGCGAGCGAGCCTTCGCCCTAAGGCCATTGACGGATCTGGCCCCTGGTGCGGAGGTTGCAGGTCAGCCGGTCGCAAGCCTGCTGGCGAAGGTCGAGGATCAGGCGGTCGAGCGCGTGCCCCAGTGCGTGGCGGTGATCGGGGCGAGCCCGAAGGAGGATCGATATGCCAATCGTGCCCAGCGCCTGCTGATGGAAAGCGGGTATCGCGTTTTTCCAGTTTCGCCTACCGGGGCCGAGATCCTAGGCGTCGCGGGCGGGCGCAGCTTGCAGGAGTGTGATGAGGATGTGGATACGGTGACCCTCTACATCGGCTCGGGTCGAGTGGAGGGCGTAGTGGACGAGATCGTGTCGCGCCACCCACGCCGCGTCATCTTCAATCCAGGAACGGAAAACGCCCTCGCGCAGAAACGCTTGAGGGCGGAGGGTATCGAAGCGCAGGAGGCTTGCACGCTCGTGCTGCTGCGAACCGGGCAGTTTTGATTTCGCTAATCCGGTGACTGTCTAGTCTTCGATAACGTAGTAGTAGCGGTCAGCGGCCAGTTTCTGGAAGAGTCCAGTGGACAGGTTGCCATCGTCGATCGCTTGATCTACGAGTACGAAAACATCATCGCCATGAGATGGACCGTGCACTCCGACCGCGGAGGAGAAGTCTCCCAGGCCGAATTGTTCGAAGTCCCATACGCCTCCGAGGGAGGTGCCGAGGTTGAACTTTCTTTCGGAGAAATAGCCTTCGAGTTCTGGGGGGAATGTGCCCGAATCGGTATTATTCACGTACCAGCCTGACTCGAGCAGATACTGAGCTCCAGCATGGGCAAGGGTGCGCACGTCGGAACTGAAGGTGGCGGCTCGCGCGTTGCGAAGGTATTTCTGGAAAGCAGGTATGGCGATGAAAGCGAGTACGCCGATGATGGCGACGACGATCATAATCTCTATGAGCGTGAAGCCTTTGGCGGAACTTCGTTTCACATTCATGTTAATAGGAGTTAGATATTGTTAGGTATAAGGTTATAGATGGAATAATAGATATAGTATCCCATAGATACCGGCGCGATTGCTAGGGGAGCGAAGGAGAAAGTCTTCAAAAACCTATGAAAACCGAAGTTTCGCGCCGGGAGGTGAGCTAGACTACTCACCGCGGCCTGCGGGGCGGTCGCGTTTGGCGCTTGGAATCGCTCAGCTCTCGCTATCCGTAAGGGACTCCTTGAGCGTCTCCAATTCCTCCCAGCGCTGATAGCATTTCTCGGATTCGGCCTCGATGGCGCCAAGTCGTTCCTTGAGCTCGGCCACGCTGACGCTTTCGTCCTGGTAGGTGGCGGGATCGGCGAGTTGGGCGATCAGCGATTCCTTTTCCTCGTCGAGCTGCTCGATGCGCTGCGGCAGCGCCTCCAATTCGGCGCGTTGGCGATTGGAGAATTTCGGCTTTCGCTCCTTCCAGGTGCTGCGAGAGCTGGTGGACGCCGCGCTGGCCTGCTTGGCCTGCTCGACTTGGGTTCGCTGCCGCTTGGCGAACCAGTCCTCGTATCCGCCTGGATGGTCCACGATGTTGCCAGCTCGATCGATGGCGAGCAGGCTGGTGACGGTGTTTTCCAGGAAGTCGCGATCGTGGCTGACCAGCAGGAGGGTGCCTTCGAAATCGGCGATCAGCTCCTCGAGCAGCTCCAGCGTCTCCGCGTCGAGGTCGTTGGTCGGCTCGTCCAGCACCAGCAGGTTGGCCGGCTGGGTGAAGAGCTTGGCCAGCAGGAGGCGGTTGCGCTCGCCGCCGGAGAGGATTTTCAGCGAAGCCCGGGCTCGTTCGGGGGTGAAGAGGAAGTCCTGCAGGTAGGACATGACATGCTTGGACTTTCCGCCCACGGTCACCGTTTCGTTCCCGTCCGCCACGTTGTCGAATACGGTTTTCGAATCGTCGAGCTGGGCTCGCATCTGATCGAAGTAGGCGATCTCCAGCTTGGTCCCATGTTCCACCTCGCCGCTTGTGGGCGGCAATTTGCCGAGCAGCAGCTTCAGCAGGGTGGTCTTGCCTGATCCGTTGGGGCCGATGACGCCGATGCGATCGCCCCGCATGATCTGGGCGTCGAACGGTCGCAGCACCTGGCGGCCATCGAAGCTGGCTGAAACCTGTTTCGCGGTGATCACCTTGGCTCCCGAGGTCTGGCTGTTCTGCAGGGAGAACGAGGCGTTCCCGTCGCGGGTCCGCCAGCTTTGGCGTTCCGCCCGCAGCTTTTTCAGGGCCTTCACTCGACCTTCGTTTCGGGTGCGGCGAGCCTTGATGCCCTTGCGCAGCCAAGCCTCTTCCTGGGAGAGCTTTTTCTCGAAGGCAGCCTGGTTGCGGGCCTCGATCTCCAGCATTTCCTCTTTGCGAGTGAGGTAGGTCTCGTAGTCGCAGCGGAAGCTGTTGAGTTTGCCGAGGTCCACTTCCACGATGCGGGTGGCAAGCTTCTTGAGAAAGGCCCGGTCGTGGGTGACGAAAAGCAGGGTGAGCTTGCTGCCCAGCAGGTAGTTCTCCAGCCAGAGAATGGACTCGAGATCCAGGTGATTGGTCGGCTCGTCGAGGATCAGCACGCTGGGCTCGCGAACGAGGGCCTTGCCGAGAAGCGCCCGGCGCTTCATGCCTCCGGAGAGCGCGTTGAACGCTGCTCTTGGGTCGAGCTGCAGCTCCTTGATGGTTTTCTCGATGGCCGCTTCCATCTTCCACTGGCGTTCCGGATCGATGGGGGCGTGCTCCTGGCCGGCGTGCAGCTTCAGCAGTTCGGATCCTTCGGCTCCGAAGCCTAGGGTGATGATCTCCTGCACGGAAGAGTCGATAGAATTGGGTATTTCCTGCGGTAGAGCGGCGGCCCCACCGCCTTCGGGAAAGGTGATGGAGCCCGTATTCGGGGCGTAGTCGCCCGAAATCACTTTCAGCAAGGTGGACTTTCCAGCTCCGTTTCGCCCGAGCACGCAGACGCGTTCGCCGCGATCGATGTGCAGGTTGGCGTTTTCGATCACGGGAGGACCGCTGAAGCTGATGGTGAGTTCTGTTACGCTGAGAACGGGCATCTGAGAGGCGGCTAGGATCCGGGAGGACGCTGGCGATGCAAATCGAAAATGCGCGTCGCCAGGGTCTGGGCAGCCCGGGGGTTTTGAGTTGAAACCCCATTAGGAGCCCTTCACACATTCAGGACTCGTTTTCATGAAGTTCACAGGTATCGCAGCGGATAACTTGGCTGAAGTCTATCGACTGGCGGCCCAACGGTATGGGGAAAAGCCAGCTTTCGCCACTCGAGTGAAAAGCGGCGTTTTCGTGCCCGTGAGCTATCAGGACCTCTACGACTTCGGGCTGTATCTCGGCACTGCTCTGATCGAGATCGGCGTGAAAGCGCGCGATCACGTGGCGTTGCTGTCCGACAATCGGGTGGAGTGGAACATCGCCGACTACGCGATTTTGATGGCGGGAGCGGCGGACGTCCCTCGCGGAACGGATATAACGTATCAGGAGATAGAATACATCCTGAACCATTCCGATTCCAAGGTGGTGTTCGTGGAGGACAAGCGGCTGCTCGACCGCGTCATCCGCATGATGCCCAAGCTGGATCGGGTGGAGCATCTGGTATTGATGGACCCGAAGGTGGAAGCCCCCAAGGGGGTGCTCCATCTGTATTCCCTAGTCGAGCGCGGGAAGGCGTTGCGAAAGCAGGGCGATCGGCAGATCGAGCAGCGCATGGCTCAGATCAAGTCCGACGATCTCTTCACGCTCATCTACACCTCCGGAACGACGGGCACACCCAAGGGGGTGCAGCTCACGCACGCCAACATGGCCTCCCAGGTTCGCAACCTGCCCTTTCCCCTCGAGCCGGACGATCGCCTGCTCTCCATTCTGCCCGTTTGGCACAGCTACGAGCGCGTGTTTCACATGATCGCCATCAGCAACGGCTGCTGCACCTACTTCACCAGCTTGCGCACCATAGCGGACGATCTGAAGAAGGTGAAGCCAACCATCATGGCGTCCGCCCCGCGCCTGTGGGAGAACCTCTATCTGCGCATCATGAAGAACGTGCGGGAGTCGCACTGGATTCGGCGCGGGCTCTTCCGGGCGGCCTACTATTGCTCGCGCAAGGTCAAGGGCTCCACTTTCTATCTGACGGGGCGCGAGATGGATCTGACGGGACGCAGCCTAGCGGAGCGAGCTGGAAAGGCGATTTTGAGCGTATTGAAGATCCTTGTGTTTCTTCCCCTCTACGTCGCTCTCAATGCGGTTGTATTGGAAAAGCTGAGACAGATTGTCGGGGGCAGCTTCAAGGGGACCGTTTCCGGAGGAGGGGCGTTGCAGCCGCACGTCGACGAGTTTTTCAACTACATAGGAATCCCGGTCAAGGAAGGCTATGGCCTCACCGAGACCTCTCCGGTGGTGGCTGTGCGGACGGTTCGCAAGCTCGTGATCGGCACGGTGGGTCCCCTGTACGATGAGACTGAAGTTCGTATCGTGGATCTGAATACGGGAGAAATCCTGTTTCCCAATTCGAAGTACAAGGGCGAAGGCCGTGGATTGAAGGGCGAGGTTCACGTGAAAGGCCCTCAGGTCATGAAGGGCTACTACAAGAATCCGGAGGCGACCGAGCGCGTCCTGAAGGATGGCTGGTTCAATACCGGCGACATCGGCATCTTCACCTTCAACGACTGCCTAAAGATCGTCGGCCGCTCCAAGGACACCATCGTCCTGCTCAACGGCGAGAACATCGAGCCGATCCCCATCGAAGCCAAGCTTTGCGAATCGCCGCTGATCGATCAATGCATGGTGGTGGGGCAGGACAAGAAGCAGCTCGGCGCCTTGATCGTGCCCTCGGTCGAGGGGCTGCAGCAGTTGGGTATCGCGGCCGAGAGCCTGGACGACTTGGAGATCACCCGAAAGGTGTTGAAGATCCTGCACGAGGAGGCGAAGCGCTACATTTCGGTGGATAACGGTTTCAAATCCTACGAGCACATCCATGGAATCCGTTTGCTCAAGAAGCCCTTCGAGGTTGGGGATGAAATGACCAACACCTTTAAGATCAAGCGGCATGTGGTGGACGAAAAGTACCACCATCTGATTCAGGAGATCTACGCGAGCTGAGCCCTTCCCGTCCGACCGTTCGCCCCCCGATTTCCGGAATTTGCTTCGGACGCGTTGGATCATTCTAAAATACGAGTATCGAAGGCGAAGGGCGCTATTGATCCTAAGCGCGCCGAGCGTAGGATCCGACGCGTCCGAGAGCTGTCGTAGAAATCGCGCAAGCCAAACTAATCAAGGGGATTCGAGAAACTTTTGACTAATCTGGCGACGCGCGTCCTGCGACGTTCTGGTTGGACCTCGTTCGAAGCGGTCGTTAGGCCCCTTTGAAGTTCTTCTAATACTAACCCTGTTATTTTACCCCATGAACGAACTAACTCGTCGAGAGCTTATCAAGACCTCTGCTTTGGCCGCGGCTGGGGCCGTAGTATTTCCCCATATCCTGATGGGCGGTAGCAAGCTGGCCGCAAACGAAAAGGTGAACGTCGCCTTCGTGGGCGCCGGCGGACGCGGCAAGAACAACATCCAAGCGCTCGCGGGCGAAAACATCGTGGCGCTCTGCGACGTCGATGACGAGCGGGCAGCGGAGATGCGAGCCGAGTTTCCCAAGGCCAAGGCCTTCAAGGACTATCGCGTCATGCTGGACCAGATGGGGGCCGAGATCGACGCGGTGGTGATCACCACGCCGGATCACATGCACTATCCCATCGCCATGTGGGCCATCGCCCACGGCAAGCACGTCTACTGCGAGAAGCCGCTGACGCGCTGCATTTGGGAAGCTCGCGAACTGCGGCGAGCGGCCAAGGAGGCGGGCGTGATTTCTCAGATGGGAAATCAAGGCCACACCTACGCGGGCTTGCGCCTGATCCAGGAGTGGTACCAGGCGGGAATTCTTGGAGAGGTGAAAAACACCTACCACTGGACCAACCGGCCCTTCTGGCCGCAAGGCTATCTGGACCGTGGCAGCGATCCGGTGCCCGCTCACCTCGATTACGAGCTCTGGCTGGGCGTGGCCCCCAAGAAAAGCTACTCCAGCCGCATCGTTCCTTTCAACTGGCGCGGCTGGCGTGACTACGGCTGTGGCAGCATCGGCGACATGGCGTGCCATATCATGGACTCCGCCTACAGCGGTCTCGGACTCGGCTACCCGGACTGGGTGGAAACGCAGGCCACTCGCTTCAACCAGAGCACCTTCCCCTCGGCCATGACCACCCAGATGTTCTTCAAGGGCCGGGACGGCAGGTCGGATATCACCACGCATTGGTTCGAGGGCGGCCCGAAGCCGCTGGGCATCCCCCACGTGCCGGACGACTTCTTCGATTCCGACGCCTACGGCAGCGATACCAACAACGGCAGCTTCATCGTCGGAGAGGACATCACTCTCTACACCGATACCTACAGCGGATCGGTGCGCGTCTTTCCGGACGAGACGTTCCAGGAGATCAAGCCCAGCCTGCCGCCCAAGACCCTGCCGCGCATCAAGGGCGGTCCGCAAAAGGAGTTCGCCGACGCCATCAGGGAAGGCGGCATGCCCGGCTCCAACTTCGACTACGCCGCCCCCTTCACCGAAGTCGCCCTGCTCGGAAACGTATCTCTCTTCGCCGGCACCCGCATCGAGTACGATCCGGTGAAAATGAAGGTAAAAAACAACCGCAAAGCGAATAAGTTTCTATATAGCTTGTATGACTACGATAAATCGTTCTTAACTGATTAATCGTTAAATCAGATCGTAAACCCCTATGGAACCGAAAAACGAATCAACCGGAAGCGGCGTCGCTTTCGACAGTTTGGGCGCCTCGCTCGCCTTCATCATGCTGCGCGTCTGGCTGGGCGTGCGCTCCTTGCTGACGGGCCTCGAAAAGTTCGCGGGCGTCAAGGTCGAGCAGCAGCCGCTGCTGGACGAGTTTGGCGATCCCGACATCAGCGGGGCCATGGTGAACGTGAAGGTCAAGGAGTATGGATTCGAGCACTACCACGGCCTGCCGCAGCCACTTTACGACAAGTTCGCGCAGGAGCCTTTGATGCCGGTCTGGATGCTCGATCTCTATTCTGGAGTGCTGGGCTACGCGCTCATCGCTCTGGGCGTGCTCCTGCTTCTAGGCGCCTTGCCGCGCATCACCTTGTTTGCCAGCGGGCTCATGTACGCCAGTCTTTCGGTCGGCTTGATTCTGCTCAACGAAAGCGGAGGCATCGCCTGGCTGGGCACGCACGTCGTTCTGATCGCCTTGGCCTTGATGCTCGTTCGCTACAACCGGTTTGCCGTCTACAACAAGCTCTGAACGCTCGGAGCGAAATCCCCCAAACGAAATGTCAGAAGAATTGAATACCCATTCGATGGACCGCAGAAAGTTTATCAAAAACAGCATGATCGCCGGCGGCGGCATCCTGATCGCCCCACGCTTCAGTTTCGCTCAAGGCTCCCCCAACGATCGCATCAACGTGGCTCTGGTGGGGCTTGGGGTGCAGGGCCGCGTCCTGCTCGACTCCATGCTCAACATCCCGGGGCTGCAGTTCCGCGCCGTTTGCGATATCTGGGAGTACAGCCGTACCTACGGAGAGCGCAAACTGAAGAAGGAGGGCTACGAGGTAAACGCGTATGAGAACATCGAGGACATGCTCGCCCAGGAAAAGGGCTTGGATGTCGCCATCGTGGCCACGCCTGACCTCTGGCACGCTCGTCACACCAACCTGTGTTTGAAGGCAGGTCTTCACGTCTATTGCGAGAAGATGATGGCCCGCACCGTGGAGGAAGCTCGCTCCATGGTAGTGACGGCCCGCGAAACCGGCAAGCTCTGTCAGATCGGCCACCAGCGCCGCAGCAATCCGCGCTACATCCACGCCTACGAAAACTTGATCAAGAAGGCCAAGATTCCCGGTCGCATCACCAACCTGAACGGTCAATGGAATCGAGCGGTCACCCCCGATATCGGATGGCCGAAAAAGTATGCCATTCCGGACGAGACGCTGAAGCGCTACGGCTACGAGGACATGCACCAGTTTCGCAATTGGCGCTGGTTCAAGGAGCTAAGCGGCGGACCGATCTCCGACCTCGGCGCTCACCAGATCGATATCTACAACTGGTTTCTCGACGCTCAGCCAAAGTCGGTTTTCGCCAGCGGCGGAGCGGACTACTATCCCAATCGCGAGTGGTACGACAACGTGATGGTCATTTACGAATACGACACCGCTTACGGTCCGGTTCGCGCCTTCTACCAGACCCTCACCACCACCAGCGCCGGCGGCGGCTATTGGGAGTACTTCATGGGCGACGAAGGAGCCATCAAGATGTCGGAGAATCCCAGCCTGAGCAAAATCTTCCGCGAGGAGCGGGCTCCGGATTGGAAGAAATGGGAGGATCTCATGTATCTGAAACAGACCGAAGCTCCCGCGCCCAAGGAAGATGGCAAGATCGACGTGCGCGAGACCGCGCCGTTGGCGGCTTTCGATATTCCGGTTGTATTGGATAAGCCACCACACCAGCCGCACCTGGAGAACTTCTTCGGCGCGGTGCGCGGAAAGGGCAAACTCAACGCGGACGTGGAGCATTCCTTCAAGAGCGAAGTCGGCATCTTCCGCGTGAATGAGGCGGTAGCGGCGAGCTCTGTGCTCACCTTTGATAAATCCGACTTCGAAGTCTAAACCATCTAGTATCCGAATAGGAAATACGAAATGAAAAAGAAACTCATAACACTTTCTCTCGCCACCGCGCTGGCGTTTCCTCTCTTCGCGGAGAAGGCGCCGATCAACCTTGAATTCCCTCCACCGTTTCTAAGCGGTACGCCGGTGCCGATCAACCTGCCGAATCTGGAATCGCCCGACGCCCCTCAGCCGGAGATCATGGCCCCAGCGGATATCGAAAACATCGCGTACGAAAAGGAAGTCACCTCCAGCGACGACTTTCCCATCATCGGCGAGCTGGAGCTGGTCACCGATGGCGACAAGGAGAGCGAGGAAGGTTATTTCGTCGAGTTGGCCCAAGGGCTGCAGTGGGTTCAGATCGACCTGGAAGAGCCAGCGACCCTTTATGGGATCGGCGTTTGGCACTTCCACACTCAAAAGCGAGCTTACGTGGACATGGTGATTCAGGTATCGAACGATCCTGAGTTCGAAGAGGGTGTGACCACGATTTTCAACAACGACCACGACAATTCCGCTGGGTTCGGCGTCGGCAAGGACATGGCCTACATCGAGACCAACAAAGGCAAGCTGATCAATGCCAAGCAGGCGACCGGTCGCTATGTTCGATTGTATTCAGATGGCAATACCAGCAACGAGATGAATCACTACGTCGAGGTCGAGGTGTTTGGCGTCTACTAAAATAAAGACTCTCCTTTTTTTAGCGCTTACGTTAGTAATGGTGGGCGTCGCGGCGACCTTGCGTCATCGCGACGCCCATTTTCGCATGTACCATGCGGACGAAGGGGTTCAGTCCTATCAGGCTTGGCGTCTGATAGAGGAAGGCGACTATCGCTACGATCCGGCCGAACACCATGGACCGCTGCTCTATTTCGCGACCGAATGGGCTGCTCCGTTTCTCAAAGACGAGGCGGGAGCCCTCAGCGACGCCTCCATGCGTCGCATCCCCATGGCGTTCAGCTTGGTCACGCTGCTTTTCGGAGTGCTTCTCCTTCGACGCTACGGAAGCGGCGCAGCGCTGCTGTGGGGCTCCATCTGCGCGATCGCTCCATTGGCTGTAATCTACGGGGCGTATTACATTCAGGAGAGCCTTTTGGCGTTCTTCACTCTCGCCGCATTGTATTCGCTTTTTCGTTACTTGGAAAAAGGGACCTGGCCAAGCTCTCTAGCTTTGGGAAGCTCGCTCGGACTGATGCACGTGACGAAAGAGACGGGCTGGATTCACTTCTTAGCGATGGTGATTGCAGCGACGCTGCTGCTTGTCGTATCGAGAAGTCGATTGGCCCGAGGGGTCAATCTAAAGCTCGTGGCAACGCATGCTGCTGCAGGACTCGCGATAGTGGCGGCGCTTCACGTTCTGTTCTTTTCGTCCTTCTTTTCCCATCCTAGCGGTATTGTCGATGGCGTTGTATCCTTTTTTCACTACGCCGAGCGTTCTCAAGGTCAGGGGCATGAAAAACCGTTTCTTTTCTATCTGAGCTTCTTTTTGCCCAGGACGCTGGAGGGAATCGCTTGGGGCGAGCTATTTCTTCTGATGGCGATTGCGGGTGGAGCGGGCGCTGCGCTTTATTTCGATCGAAAGGCGAAAACGGAAGCGGCTCGCTTCCGCCTTTTCGTGTGCTTGTTTTCGCTCGTTCTGGTTCTATTGTATTCGCTGATTCCCTACAAGAATCCTTGGTTGCTCTTGACCCCATACTTGGGGCTCGCTTATGTGGCTGCGAGCGGGGTGATGCGCCTTTCGGAGCTCACGTTGAAAGGGCGGCGCCTAGGAGTCGCTTTGGCGACGGTCGCTACTGCCCTTTGCCTGGGCGAGTTGTGGATTCGCTGCGATCTAGCGGTGAATCGCTATGCGAGCGCCTCGCGCAATCCCTATTTGTATGTTCATACCACGCCTCGATACGAGCGACTGCTCGAGCGCCTGGATCGGCTTGAACGGGCCTACGGCCGGGAGACGCTAGCGCTCGGGGTGTACGCTCCGGATGGAGCATGGCCCTTGCCCTGGCACTTACGGGATTGGGAATCGGTCGGCTACTGGAGGACTGTCGATGAACGACCGGAACTCGATCTTGAGATTTTTGACACGCGCCTGCTCGACGCTGTCGAAATGGGGGGCGACGATGAGGCTCTGTGGGAGTTGCACGGTTTGCGGCCGAACACCCTTCTTGCCCTTCGGGTGACGAAGCCTTTCGATAGGGCGTTGATTCAAAGGGAGGAGTAGCGTCGCGATGCTTAAAATAAAGGAGGATGCCAGCCAGCACCGCTTTCGCCACGAAGCGATGGCTACGGAAGTGCAGCTTTGGTTGGGCGGCGTGGATTTCGAGTACGCCAAGCAGGTCGCCTATGAGTGCTTTCAGCGTATCGACGAAGTGGAATCCAAGCTCAGTCTGTATCAGGAAAGCAGCGACGTGACCCGAATAAACCGAGCGAGGGCGGACGAGGTGGTGACGGTTTCCAGCGAGTGCATCGAATGCTTGCAGCTGGCAAGTCGCGCGAGCGCCCTGAGCGGTGGATTGTTCAATCCGTTTCTGGGACGAGAAGCGTTGTTCGCGAAGGGAAACGCTCCATCGTTTCTTTCGCTTGGCGAGCGGGTTGCGGGGCGCGGCGACTTGGCGGCGATCGAGATTGACCCGGCAACGCGTCGCGTGAGGAAAGGGCTCGATGGATGGTTGCTCGACTTGGGAGGCGTGGGGAAAGGGTACGCTCTCGATGCGTGTATCGAGATTTTGGACGATTGGGAGGTCGAGGTATCTTTATTCAGTATCGGCGGCAGCACGCTGCTGTTTCGCTCGACCGATCGGGGCGAACGTTGGGAGGGTACGCTTGGCGATGCGTTCGACTTTTCGATAGGGAGAGGAGCTCTGGCTAGTTCGGGACTGGGGTTCCAGGAGGAGCACATCATCGATCCCGCTAGCGGACAAAGCGGCTGCCTCTGGTCGCGCTCCTATGCGCATGCAGACTCCGCGGGACTGGCTGACGCGATGAGCACCGCCGCCATGCTGATGCCCTTGGAGCGTATTCAAGCTGCCAATTCAGGATCGAGCCCAGTCGCCCTGGCGGTGGAGGATGAGGAGGGGCGTTTGATCGAAGGCAGTCGTTTCGTCGAAGCCTTCGACCCTCTCCGTGGTCGCGATGAAAAACCCTAGAAGCGCGGAGGCTTCTAGGGTCGGTTAGATTAGTGAGGGGCGGGGGAAATCGCTTCTCTTGGAGTCCTTTAGCGCAGGGCTTCCAGCTTGTTGTGTCTGACGAGATAAAGGGCCGCAGCGGTGATCATCAAATGTATGGCGAGATCGGATACGCTTTTCCCATCTCCGAGCAGCATCTGTCCGTAGGCGAGCGAGACGAAGGTCAACGCGAACAGAGCGAGCACGTACTTCGTCTTGATGCCGAGCAAAAGGAGGACTCCGAGGATGATCTCGACGTAGCCGATGGTGTAGGCGTAGGGGACGACCAGGAAGCCTGGCAGGTTGGTCTTTTCGGCGAAGGTGCTGGTCATCCAAGGAATGACGCCTTGGTAGTAGTTTTCGAAGGAGTAGCCCTCTTCGCCTTTGAATTTTCCTAGTCCGGCGAGGATGAAACGAAGGCTGAGGAAGAGGCGCAGGGAGATGATCGCCCAGCTTTCGGCGGACCAGTAGAGGGGAGAGCCGTTGCGGGTAGGGGATTTGCGAGACATAAGCGTTTCAGGTTTGGGTTCGAGATCGAACGGTCGCAGGGTGATTCAAGGAACTGGCCGTTCTCAGCGGAAGGTTGTTTGGGGATGGAGGATTGCGCGGAGGCGGCTGCGTCAGGGGCGAAGCCAGCCTTGGGTGAAAAGGGCGTTCTTCACTTCGTCGTTCTCGAAATGGAACCATTCCTTGCGGCTGAGGCGCCGCATGAAGTAGGTGACGACGGTGGCGGTGTTGACGATGAAGAAGGAGTAGAGCAGGGCTGGCCAAAGGATGGTGTTGGCCATTTGCTTGTCCGGAAAGCTGAGCAGGATGATGGCGAAGGCCAGGGGACCGTTCTGGATGCCCGTTTCCAATGCGACGGTGCGGCAACGTCGGCGGTTCATGCCGAGGAAGCGGCTGAAGTAGTAGCCGAAGAGGAATCCGCCAAGGCCCAATCCGATGCTGGTGAACAGAATCGAGGCGTCGCTGTTGATCATGCTGTCGAAGTTGCGCGGGAGCCAGCTGAGGATGAGAAACAGGATGACGATGATGCCCAGAGCGGCCCCGGTTTCCTCCATGTTCTTGGCCCATCGCTCGCTCTTGTAGCGTAGATACATGCCGCCCGCTACCGGCAGCAGGCAGGCCACGAGGGAGAGCATGACGCTTTTTATGTCCACCCGTAGGTTGTCCGCTTCGAAGGGCGCGGTGTAGACGGTGAGTAGGATAGGCATCGCTAGCAGAGCGGCTCCGGTGGTGATGGAGCTGAGCGAGATGCTGAGGGCGAGATCGCCTTTGGCGAAGTAGTTGAAGAGGCTGGAGGTGGTGCCGGAGGGGCAGCAGGCGACGATGATGATGCCGATGGCCCAGGCGTTGCTCATTTCGAAGAACTTGGCCATGCCGAAAGCGAGGGCCGGCATGATGAGGTACTGCGAAAGGAAGCCCACGATGACCGCCTTCGGGTTTTTCAGGGCCTCTTTGAAGTCCGTGGTGGAAAGCGAGCAGCCCAGCCCGAACATGATGAAGAGGATCATCGCCTTAAGGAGGCTTTCTTCCAGGGGGGTAATCATAAGGGGATTCGTTCGAAACTAGGAAGCGCTTCAGGGTTTTCCAGAAAATAATGTGTCGGTAGTGGCTGTGTCCGAGCGGCTTGCGCGGCGCCAAAGTCCTTGCGCTAAGGGAATTTGCTAAAAATCCGCGACGCGAAGACGATTAGCAATGCAATGAAACGCGTCTGCATAGCGGCGTTGGCCTTCGCCTGCGCTTGCATGGGCAAGGAATACCAGCCCAATGAAGTGGAGATCTCCTACCATCGCCTGGAGGTCTACCAGCTGGCGCGCGACTACGTGGTGGAGACCTTCAATCTGATCGTGCAGGAGGAGAGCGAGTTCAACCCGGTGCGCTTCAATTCGCATGGTGTCTGGGGCAATTTCGAAGCTCGCATCAAGGAGCTCGGAGACGATCGTTTCGAGGTGCAAGGTTGGGTGACCGCCCTGGGCCACGACAAGGCCCAGATTCG
This sequence comes from Pelagicoccus sp. SDUM812003, assembly GCF_031127815.1. Classification (NCBI taxonomy): domain Bacteria; kingdom Pseudomonadati; phylum Verrucomicrobiota; class Opitutia; order Puniceicoccales; family Pelagicoccaceae; genus Pelagicoccus; species Pelagicoccus sp. SDUM812003. Next base: position 327,000 of record NZ_JARXHY010000001.1, read on the forward strand.
CTGGACGGTGCACTTGCGCTACAAGCTGGTGGACCCGGAGGCCTGGCGCTACTTGAAGATCGGCCAGACGGTGGAGAACGACCCGGAGTATCTCGGATGGAAGTTTGGCGAGTACCGCAGTCTCGACTACCAGGCGGACTACGCGCCGAACTTCATCGCCATGCACTACGGGGATTCGAAGAAGAAGCGCTAGGGCTGCCTTTCGTCTAGCCGTTCGCCGGATCGAAACGCGGCTGGCGTGATGGGGCGGGAAGCCTAGTTGGCGATCGAATCGCGAAAGGAATCGATAGGGAAGTTCTTCCCTGGGCAGAGGGTGTGCTTGGGGTGGATCAGGGTGTGGGTGGTGACGCGCGAGGCAGGCACGCCGGCGCGGTTCATCAGGTACCTGACGAGGGCTTCCAGCTGATCCAGCTGCTGGCGTGTGGGGCGGTTTTTTTGGAAGTCGCCCACTAGGCAGATGCCGATGCTGATCTGGTTCAGGGCGTAGCTGGAGAGGTGTCCGCCTTGGATCTGGCGTTTCCAGCGATCGCCGATGTAGATCTCGCCGTCCTTCATGCCGTTTCCGTTTCCGATCACGAAGTGGTAGGCGAGCCCGTTTTCCATGCGTCGCTCTTCGCGGTGGAATCGGTCCATGCCCTTGGGGGTGCCGGTGCGCGTGCCGCTGTGGTGGATGACGATGTGCTTCCACTGGTTGGACTTGGTGCGAATGGAGGCCAGCGTCTTTTGCACCGATGGATCGAGAGTCGGGTAGTGCCCGCCAGCGTGGACGTGCATGCCAGGGGTCGCCGGGACGCGAATCACTTGGCCTACGCGAATGCGGCTCGGGTTTCGGATGTCGTTTAGGGAGGCGAGCTGGGAGGGGCTGGTCCTGAAGCGTTGGGCGATGTCGGAGAGGCTGTCGCCGTTGCGGATCCTGTAGTCGACGTACTGCGGTTCGCCGCTGGGGATGGAGAGGGTTTGCCCCACGCTGATCAAGTCCGCATCGGAAATGTTGTTGGCGGCCTTGAGTTGGGCCAGCGAGACTCCGAAACGCTGGGCGATATCGGAGAGGTTGTCCCCTTTTTGGATGGTGTAGGAGGAGATTTGGGCGCTGGCGATCGGGGCGCTGGCTCCGGGGATGACGATGGTTTGCCCGACCACGAGCTTGTTGGGATTGATGAGGCGGTTGGCGGACTTGATGTCGGAAAGGCTGACTCCGAAGCGCTTGGCGATGTCGGAGAGGTTGTCTCCACTTCGGATGGTGTAGCTCAATCCGTTCGCTGGCCCTTCGCTCTGGACTCCCGGGATGACGAGGGCTTGTCCCACTTGGAGGCGATTAGCGTTGGGGATATTGTTGGCCGCTTTGATCTCGTCCACCGTCACCCCGAAGCGTTTGGCGATATCGGAAAGGTTGTCGCCTTTTCGAATGATGTAGCTGGCTTCGCTGGGGGCGGCGATCGGGATGACGAGCCGTTGTCCGACGCTTAGCTGATCGAGGTTTGAGAGAGCGTTGGCTTCGGTGATCGCTTCTACGGTGATATTGTAGGCCTGGGCGATTTCGGTGAGGGTCTCGCCGCGTCGCACGCGATGCTCCGTGGCCGCTGCCGCGCTGGCGCAGAGCAGGGCGAGGCTGAGAGTCGCGTATGCGAAGAGTCTGAACATTGGCTATTTCGCGGCCTGCAGGGTCTTTTTCTCTTTTTTCAGGACCTTCTTGAGCTTACCCCAATCGTCGCGCCGCACGATGTAGCCGACGCAGTTTTTCGACCCGCAGCGACAAGGGTGGTCGCGCCAATGTTCCAAGGCGTAGCCGTAGTCGAAGGTGAGCTCCTCGCCTTTTTTGATGGTTCGCAAGGCGACCAGCCAGATTTCTCCTTCTACATCCTGAGCTTCGCAGTTGGGATCGCAGGAGTGATTGGCCAGGCGGGCGATGTTCCAGTCGAAGTTGCCGTCGATGTCGTGCTTGTCGTCGATTTCGAAGATGTAGACCGAGCCCACGCCTTCGGCTTGCGACTTGTCGTGCTGGTCCACTCCGCGCCGGTTGGACTCCTTTTTCGTGATGCGTTCGCCGAGGTACTGGATGATGTACTCGTCCTTGGGGATGCGCTTGGCGGCGAAGAGTCCTTGGTTGTGGATGGAGGAGCTTGCGGTGGCGACGTAGGGAAAGTCAGGCGGCTGGTTGTTTTCGTCGAGACCGATGAAGACGGGCTTTTTCTTTCTCTTAGCTTTCTTTGCTTTGGCGTCTTTGCCCATGTGCGGATCAGGAATTAGCGGCTTGGGAGTCGTTGTTTCTGGCTAGCTGAGAGGCGGTTAAAGGCAATCACTTTCTGTCGGCTGCTCTCGCCGCGCAGGATGCTGATCTGGTTTTTGGATACGCCGATTCGTTTCGCCAGAAAGGAGACCAGGGCCTTGTTGGCCTTGCCGTCTTGAGCGGGGGCTTGGATGCGTATCTTCAGGGTCTGCTCGTCGATCCAGCCGACGAGTTCGCTTTTCGAGGCGTTTGGCTGTACCTTGACGTGCAGGATGAATGGCTCTGGATGGGAACATGTCATGGGCGGGCGAGTCAGCTGCAGAGCGAGCGGCCGCTTGGCTGCGCTGCACACTGGGTGCTTGCCTTATGGAGGGCGATTCAATTCTTAGATAGGGAGACGTGGGAAACAAATGATGAACAGCAAGCTGAAGAAGGAACCGAATTTCATCGAAAAGAAGCGGCAGTGGAAGAGCAGCATGGAAAAGCCGCTGGGCCGCCGCACGTTGATCATGGTGCTGCCCGCTCTGGTGCTTTGCGTCTTCGTCATGATGTCGGCTCCGTACATCAAGCTCATCGTGGAGAAGGTCATGGAGCCGGGCGAGCGGTTGCACCTTACGGCCCCGCTGAATTTGAAGGACGAGCCGGAAGCCCCCGTGAAGGAGGGGCCGCCGCCGAGCCCTGAGGAGGCCATGGCGAAGTTCTACCAGGACCAGTACGATCAGGAGGGATTCGACTGGCGCAGCAAGCCTCAGGTGGACGGACCGGATCTGAACTACGCGAAGGAGAAGCCGGTGGAAGTCGCTCCGCTGAATGTGGACTTGCCGGTCACGGTGAGCCAATTGCGCAATTCTTCGGCCCAGGCGTCCCGCGAGGGCGAGCCTGAAGCGTCGACTGCCCCGCAGGTCCAGGAGTGAAGGGCCCGGCGGAGCTTCGCTGGGACGCTCGATAGCGCGAAGAAAGCCCGCTAGACGAGTAGCGGGCTTTTTGCTGATTCAGCTAGGAGGAAAGGATTGGTTTGGCGGGCGTCTAGCAGGCGCTGTACTTGCCTTGCAGTACGAAGTCCGCCCGTTGCAGGCTGTCGCTGACGTCGGTGACCAGATTCCAAAGCGTTTGCTCTCCCTCGCCGAGCAGATTGAGCACCAGCACGTCTGGGCCCAGGGCCTGGTCGGGCAGTTCGTCCACCTCGCGCACCACGCCGGTGATCCATTTGGAAAGGTTGAGCAGGCAAGCCATCTTGCCGGTCGTCTGGCAGTCCAGAGGCGAGTATTGGAAGCGGATCGGATCGGTGATGGAGGAGGGAAGCCCCCAGTCCGCCAGCAGGGCGTAGCTCAGACCGGACAGGTTGAAGCGTCGCAGGCGGTTGTTGAGCTCGCCGTAAAGGTCCTTTTCGAGCGCCGGTTTCCGGTAGGTCGGTTCCGACTCGAGAATCGATTGTCCGAGCGAATGAATCAGACCGATGGCGTAGGCGCGCTGCGCGTCGAGACGGTGCTTTTCCGCTAGGTTTTCCATGCAGACGGCGCAGGTGACGGCCCGTTTCCAAGCTTCGGTGGTGTAGGAAAAGGCTTCGCGCTCGGTCGTCGCAGGATAGGAGAAGAGGCCCAGCAGGTCGTACATGCGCTGAAAGCCGATGGCGGTGGCTGCCTCTTCGATGCTGGCGTAGGATTCGGTGCGGTCGCTTGATAGCTGGTTCGCTTCGCGCAGGATGCGGGTGGCGAGCAGCGGCTCCAGGCGGATCAGGGAAATGATCTCGTCCGGGTTTACGTTTCCTTCTGCGATGAAGGCGTGCAAGCTCTTGCCAATACGATGAGCGGGGGAAAGTCGTTCGAATCGTTGCTGAAGGTCATCAACTGTGGGATTCAGTGGGTCCATGCCCATTGGTTTCGCCAGCAAATGCTTCCCTTGAAGCGACTTGAGAGAGAAGAGGTAATCAAGCTCAGTGGGCCGCTGCGGGCCTTGCGGTCGCTCGCGTTTTCCCGTAGCTAACCTCCTCTATGCTCTGGAGAGTAGCCTGCTCTATTTTCTGCAGGGAAACGCCTCCCTGTCGCTGGCGACTGGTCTCCGCTCTACATGAGGGTGATCGAGCGATCTTCCACCATCTCCTTCAGCGTGGTCAAGTGGCCGCGAATGAGGCGCAGGTAGCGCAAGTCGGTGTCCTGCAATTCGATGCTTTTGCCCATCGCGAAGCCGGCGATGATGGCGAAGAGCTTCCGATTTTGACTGACCGGGAGAATGATGAACGAGCTGACCTTGCCCGCGTTGTCGATCCACTCCGGCAGCACGGATTTTATTTTTCCGGTGTCGGTGTTTTGGATGAGGATATCCTCGCGTCGGGCGAGGCAGATGCTGAAGACGTCTCGTTTCTCCGGCGCCACCACCGGGCGGTTCTTGATGCGACTGAAAAGGGGACCGATGCCGAAGCGCGCCGAAAAGCAATGGGTATCGAACTCTTCGCGCATGAAGACAAGGCAGTCCTCGATATCGATCGCGGTGGCGATGGCCTTGATGACGCTTTCGTACATTTCCTTCTGCACCACGGTGGAGCCGGGCACCAGTTTGGAGGAGATGGCTTCGGAAGCCTTCTGGTAGGACTCCGCTGAGTGCTCCGCCCTTTCCTCGCTATCCATTTCAGCGACGGTCTTCGGCCTCTGGCGGCGCTTGACGATGGAGGAGGCGGGCGGCTGGGGAAGCGTTTCGCCGGCCAGGCGAGCCTTTAGCTTGCTGGTGGCGCCGCCTTTTTCCTCGCTGACGCCGATGAGCTGGTTGAGCTGGTTCAGGTCCTCCTCGACCTCGATCATGGCCTGGTTGATGGTCTCTAGGCTGATCGGGATGGTTCGGCTGAACTTGGCCAGAATGTCGCTGAGCTGAGCATTGAACTGCTCCGGCCCGACGCTTTCGTCGAAGGCGAGGCTGCTGACGTTTACCGCGAACTCCGCCATGAGCATGATCTCGTCGTCGGCGCTGGAAACGCTGCGTTCCAGGACCTCCGGCGTCACCTCGCGAAGCGAGGCCATGATGCTCTTGGGCAGGTTCGTGCTCTGCAGCAGGTAGCGGCCGAGGGCGAGCGGCGTCAATCCGAACACTTCCTTAAAGGCGTCGTCGTCTTGCATTTCCAAGGCCAGCGACCGGGCTTCTCGATACTTGTCCACGATGAAGGTCGACATGAGCAGCTTGCCGTAATTGCGCAGCGAGGAGCAGACGAAGAGCAGCTCGGTGTCCACCGAGGTCCCGCTTTCGGTCGCCAGTCGCTGGGCCAGCATGCCGCTGCAGACCGAGAGGGCGGCGATCTCCCGTTGCTCGTAGGTGTTGAGGCTTTGACCGGCGTTTTCGGCCAGCATGAGCGAAATGGCGAGGTTGCGGATCTTTTCGAATCCGACGGTGTGGATGGCTTCGGAAATGGTGTGGATCGGCGTGCCGCTGGGATTGAACCCCATGGTGTTGGCGGCGCTGATGACCCTCTCCGTGATGGTGGGGTCGCGGCCGATCAGCTGGGACAGTTCGGAGATGGAGATGCTGAAGGCCTTGTTCGCCAGCTCTTGGATGATCTGTATGATTTCGCTGATCGCGGACGACTTGTCGTCGTCGAGTGCGGCCTCGATGGCGGCGATCGTCTTTTTGGCGAGCGGATTTGACATGGGCGGGTGTGTGGGCGCGGAACGATGAGGAGGTCGACGCCGGTCGGTGCGTTGCTGGTGGGAATAATCAATCGGCTTTCGCCAGGATTGCCATTCGATTGACAGCATTTACAAAGCCTTATCAAGAGTCGGGTCGAGCTTCAAAGCGTGGATTGGGGCATTTTGCGGGCAACAATGAGTCGCTCAACTTGTTGTTGCATTGTTGCTTAAATATCGCTCATAGTGGGACTTCAAAGGGACCCCGCTAAGGTGTCTCCGTTTTTTTTTATGGGAAACGACATTTGGATAGCGATCGCTTCTTTGCTCATCGGCGCCACCGCGGGGTATGTCATTTTGCTGCTTTCGATGCGTCGAGCTCGCCGGCGAGCGAAGGAGGAGGCGGATGCGCTGCTCGATATATCCCGACGGAAGGCTGAGATCGAAGCGCTCGAGGCGCGGGCCAAGGTCGAGCGCGAGATCGAGGGGTTGCGCAGCGATTTCGAGCGGGCTGAGCAGCGTTCCGAGCTGGAGATCGAGATGAAGCTCAAGGAGATTCGCTCTCACGAGGAGTCGCTCGGCTCGCTGGATCATCAGCTGCAGCTTCGTCAACGCCAGATCGAGAAGGAGCTGGAGGAGGTGCAGTCCAGTCGTAGGAACTTGTCCGAAATGACGGCGAACCTGCAGCGCACCATGGCCAATCTCGCGTCCATGGACGTGGCCGAGATCAAGAAGGCTCTGCAGGAGCAGGTGGAGATGGATTGCTCGGAGGAGCTCAAGAAGCTGCGTCGCGAGATCATGGAGCGCTCCGAGGCGGAAATCAACCGGGAGGCCAAGCGCACTGTCCTGGCGGCCATGCAGCGCATCGCCAGCAAGCCCAACAACGACATCACCGCCGCGGTGGTGCAGCTCCCCAACGACGAGATGAAGGGGCGCATCATCGGCCGGGAGGGTCGGAACATCAAATGCTTCGAAACCGCTACCGGCACTACGCTGCTTATCGACGAGTCGCCCAGCATCGTTATGGTGTCGTCCTTCGATCCGGTTCGCCGCGAGATCGCCAAGGTGGCCCTCGAGCGCTTGGTATCCGATGGACGCATCCACCCCGCCACCATCGAGGAGTTCGTCGGGGAGGCCCGCAACGACGTGGACCAGATCGTGGAGGACGCGGGTGACGCCGCGGTGCAGCAGTTGAAAATCTCCCGCTTGCACCCGGAGATCATCACATTGCTGGGCAAGCTCAAGTTTCGCACCTCCTACTCGCAGAACGTGCTGGAGCACTCGGTGGAGGTCGGCTTTCTGGCCTCGATCATCGCCTCGGAGCTGGGGCTCGATCCCAACATCGCCAAGCGCGCGGGCTTGCTGCACGATATCGGCAAGGCCATCGACGGCGAGTACGAGGGCAGCCACGCTATCGTAGGCAGCGAGTTCGTGCAGGCTCGCGGCGAGCACGGCATCGTGGTCAACGCGGTGGCCGCACACCACGAGGAGGTGCCGCCGGAGTCGCTTTACGCAGGTGTCGTCATTCTGGCGGACACCATTTCAGCGGTGCGTCCCGGAGCTCGAGCGGAGAGCATGACGGCCTACATCGACCGTTTGAAGGTGCTCGAGAAAGTGGCCAAATCCTTTCCCGGGGTCAGCACGGCCTACGCCATACAGGCCGGTCGCGAGGTGCGGGTCATCGTCGATCCGGATCGGGCCGACGACGAGCAAGCCCGCGATCTCTCCCGAAGGATCAGGGACGAAATTCAGGAAAAGCTGGATTTTCCCAGCTCGATCCGGGTCACCGTGGTGCGCGAGCAGCGCTTCGTGGAGACGGCCAAGTAGCGGCGTTTCGCGACGTTGGGATCGAGCGGAGGGCGTGAGCGCTCGACCTGGTTTCTCCGTCTAGACTTGGGTCGCCAGCTTGGACACCAGGTCGCTGATGGCGGCGGCGAGTTTGGCGCCCATCACCACGTTTCCATCGTGTCCCGCGATGTGCAGTTTCACCGCGAGGGGCTTGATGGACTCGATAGTGGCGAGGGCCTCGGCGTTTCCGGAAGCGTTCTTTTCCAGCTGAACCAAGGCCGCTGTGATCGCCACCTCCAGGTGATGGAACTCAACCGCTTCGCCCGCGTCCGCCGCTTTCACAGCTTCGTCGGAAAGCATCTGCAAGTGAGCGACCAAGGTCGGCTGGTCGAAGCTGACGATGTCGGCGGTTTCCCAAGCCTTGGTTTCTCGCGGCTGGGAGTGCACGTCGTCGTAGGGCGATTCGGCGCAGGCTCCGAGGAGCAGGACCGCGCTGAGCAAGGCTAGGAAAGAGGCGGTTTTGAAATGGGAGGTCATCTTGGCGGAAAGGGCTTAGGTCGATTTCCAGACAGTCTATTGATTGAGAATGTTCATCACAGACTCGTGAAGATCCGGATTTGTTGCGACGCATGACTCGCCTTTTGCAGGGTTGTCGCCTCGCCAGTCGGTGATGACCGCTCCGGCTCCTCTCAAAATGGGCACCAAGGCCATGATGTCCCAGGGATTCATGATCGGGTCGAGCATGATGTCAGCCTTGCCGATCGCGACCAGGTAGTAGCCGAAGCAGTCGCCCCAGGTGCGGCAGAACTTGGTTTTCGCGAGCAGCTCCTCGAAGTTCGCCCCGTTCTGGTGCTTGGCGATGGATTGGATGTCGGTGGTCATGACCAGCGCATCCTTCAGCGGAACGTTGCTGCGGGCTCGGATCGGTTTCCCGTTGGCGAATGCCCGCGCGTTGTCACCGGATAGCCGCCTCCGCACGCCCGGATAGTTGATGCTTCCGTAGAGCGGCTCTCCGTCCTTCAGCAACGCGATCATGGTGCCGAAAAGCGGGGTGCCGGCGGCGAAGGTCTTGGTGCCGTCGATCGGGTCGATGACCCATTGGTAGTCGGAAGCGGCGTTCTGCGATCCGAATTCCTCGCCCATGATGCCGTGTTCGGGGTAGAGGGTTTCGATGGCGTCGCGAATCATGGTTTCCGCTTCGCGGTCCGCGGCGGTCACCGGCGTGTCGTCGCTCTTGGAGATGACTTCCAGGTTGGGGTCGTCGAAGTAGGCGAGGATGATGCGCTCGCTCTCCTTGCAGAGCTTGGCGGTGAAAGTGTCGAATTCTTCGAATTGCATAGCTGGATTGACTGTGGGGCTAGGGGAAGGGGGAACAAACACAAAAAAAGCGTTAGTTGAGCAGAATGGACCGGTCGACCATTGCCAAGAAGAGAAAAATCCATTTGCTGCTAGGTCATGGATCCTTTTTGGGACGAGCTGCCAATCCATGTCATCGACTTCGAAGGCGGTCCGCATTGCGGCATCGTGGAGTTTGGCGTGGTGACGCTCAAGGGCACGCGCATCGTGGACGCCGCCACCCGTCTCTGCCGTCCCAAGGCTTCGATTTCGCGCAAGGAGCAAGCGACCCATGGGATTGGAAACGAGGACGCCAAGCGCTGCCTGCCGTTCGCCCAGGAGTGGGATCGTTTCGCCAACCTGCGCGAGACTGGTCCGCTGGCGGCGCACTTCGCGTCGGCGGAAAACTCCATGATCAAAGCGGTCTTTCCCTACGCTCGACTGTCGGATTCCTGGATGAGCGACGATCGCAAAGTCGCTGAATGGGGGCCTTGGATCGATACGGGCTATGTGTATCGAAACTATGGCGACGATGGTTCCTCGCTGAAGCTCGAGGATTTGGTGATGCGGTGGGAGCTGCAGCGCGAGCTCGACGAGCTGGCTGCCAAGTACTGTCCGGAGAACCGTAGCCGCTACCATTGCGCCCTCTACGACGCACTAGCGAGCGCCTTGCTGCTTCTTCTCTACTGCAACGAATTGAGCGATGGCAAGCCGACCGTTCGGCAATTGCTGGCTGAGAGCCAAGGCAGTTCGGCCCGCCGCGAGAAGTTCGAGCAGCAGCAGCTGTTTTAGGTTGGCTCCTCTTTGGAATCGGGCGGAGTATCGCCCTCAGGTTCGATCCGTAGCGTCGACTTTGGAGTGGTCAAATCAGGAAAGAGGGCTTTGAGTCGCGCTCATGTGCCAAGTCAGTTGCGTTTATCATGATCGAGCCCAGCTAGGGGAAGGCGTTCTTTGGAGCGAGCGGGAGCGAAAGGTCTACTGGGTGGATATCGAAGGACATCGCGTTTGTCGCTACGATCCGGATACAGGAGCAAACGAATCGGTCGCGGTAGGGCAGCAGGTTGGCGCGGTAGTCGAAGACGCTCAGGGCGGGTTGGTGGTCGGTCTTAAGGATGGGCTCTACCGTTTGGATTTCGGTACCGGGCGCCTTGACAAAATGTGCGACCCCATGAACGGCGATCCGGAGAACCGTCTTAACGACGGAAAGGCGGGACCGGATGGCAGGCTGTACATTGGCGGCATGGGACCGGATAAACAGCAGTCGCTCTACCGCGTGGAGCGTGATGGACGTCGCTTTGAAGTTATCGAAAACGGTCTCACCATTTCCAATGGGCTGACCTGGAACGCTGATGCAACTCGCTTCTATTTCATCGACAGTCCGCAACGCGTGATCTGGGGCTACGATTTCGATCGGACTGCAGGAGCCATCTCGAATCGCCGAGTGGTGGTGGACGCGACTGGGGAGGATTGCGTTCCCGACGGCATGACCATAGATCAGGAAGGAAAGCTGTGGGTGGCGTTTTGGGAAGGATGGGGCGTGCGTCGTTATGATCCGGATACGGGTGACCGCATGGCGGAAATCAAACTCCCCGCATCGCGAGTCACGACGTGTTGTTTCGGTGGTGAGAACTTGGATACTTTGTACGTTTCGACCGCCAGCATTGGCTTTGAGGAAAGAGACTGGCAACGGGAGCCTCAGGCAGGCGGGTTGTTTGCGGTGAAGCCTGGGGTGAAGGGACTGCCTCCGAATCTCTTCCGCCACGACTAGCGGGCCCCCCTTTCAACTTCGTTTCTTGCTCCGAAGGCTGCTGCGAACTGGGGTGGCTCGATGGATAGTCACCTATCACCTCACCTGGCACGCTATCGCCGCCACCTCGCTCGCGAAGCGATCTCCTCATCGAAGCGAGCCCGTTTCGAGCAATGGCTGCTCTGCTATTCGCTCTTTTGCGAGCGTCGCGATCTGGCCCCCTACGACCTGGAGGCGAGAGGCGCTTTCCTGCGTTTTCTCGAGGAAAAGCAGCGCGGCGCCTTTCAAGTGGATCAGGCGAGGAAGGCGATCGCGCTCTTTTTTCAGATGATGGAGAGTCGCAGCGTCCCGTCGGCTCAGCGCGAGATGCCGCTGGACGACCGGTCGCAGAAAGAGGCGAACGATGAGGCGTGGGAAGAGGATATCGGTCGGCTTTGCGAAGAGATTCGCCGGCGTCATTACTCTCCCAATACGCTCCGCACCTATGCGTTTTGGCTGCGGGCTCTGCAGGCCTTTTTGCATGGGAAATCTCCGGACCGGGTGGACGCGGGCGACGCAGCCCGTTTCTTCACTCATCTCGCCTGCCGTCGCGGGGTGTCGGCCTCTACGCAGAATCAAGCCTTCAGCTCCTTGCTCTTCGTTTTTCGCTATGTCTGGAAACGGCCATTCGAGGGCTTCGACGGAGTGACGCGAGCGAAGCGAAGCCGCTACATCCCCACCGTGCTTAGCCGTAGCGAGATCGATCGAGTGTTTGAGCGGCTGGATCGCGCCCATCGTTTGATGGTGGAGCTCTTGTATGGCTGCGGATTGCGACGCTTTGAAGTGGTGAACTTGAGGGTGGGCTGACTCAACTTTGCGCAGCGAAGGGTTACGGTGCACGATGGCAAGGGGAGGCGGGACCGAGTGGTGCCCATGCCCGAATGTCTAGTAGAGCGTTTGAGCGATCAGGTAAGGAGAGTGCGGATACAGCTTGAGAAGGATGTGGCGAGTGGCTTCGATGGAGCGTATCTGCCGACTGGACTCGGTCGCAAGTTTCGCCATGCCGCCAAGGAGCTGCCATGGCAATGGCTCTTTCCCAGGCGTCGCTTGTACCTGGTGCCAGAGACAGAGGAGTTGAGGCGGATCAACGCTCACCCCAAGAAGCTGGGAGAGGCCATCCGGCGGGCCAGTCGAGCGGCGCGTTTGACGAAGCGAGTGACGGCCCATTGCTTTCGTCACAGCTTCGCCAGCCATTTGCTGGAAGCGAACTACGACATTCGCACCATTCAGGAGTTGCTGGGGCACAGTTCGGTGGAGACCACCATGGTGTACACGCACACCCTTCGAAGCAGGACCAAAAAAGAGGCGGAAAGCCCGCTCGACTTCAACGATTATTCCGCCTCGGCAAGCTGATCCGATATTTCGGACCACTCGTCGTAGGCTTGCTCCAAGCGTTTCTTGTTCGATTCGTAGGTGGACAAGACCGTTTGGGCGCGATCTCCGTCCTTGTAGAAATCGGGATCCGCCATTTGCTGTTCGTATTCGGAATTCTGAGACTCGAGATCGGCAATCTCCTGCTCGAGCCGCTTGGCCTTGTCTTTGAGCGGCTTCAGCTTCGCTTGAAGCTGGGCCCGCTGGCGACGTAGCTCCTTGGGATTCTGAGACGCGTTTTTAGTCGAGCTAGTCGATGCGGACTCCTTGTTCGGGGAATCGCGTTCAAGATCGACTCGATTGGATTCGATGCGTCGCAGATAATCGGATACGTTGCCAGGGTGGAGTTGGAGGCCGTCTTTTCGGACCTCGAGCACCTTGGTGACGATCGAATCGACGAAGTCGCGGTTGTGCGAGACGATGAGAAAGGTGCCGGGGAACTCGTCGAGCGCCCGGCGGAGCACGTCCTGGGAACGAATATCCAGGTGGTTCGTCGGTTCGTCGAGGATGAGAAAGTTCGCCGGTTGGACCAGCATCTTGGCCAAAGCCACGCGGTTGCGTTCGCCGCCGGAGAGGACTTTCACCTTTTTGAAGACTTCGTCGCCTTGAAAGAGGAAGGAGCCTAGGATGGTGCGCAGCGATGTGTTGTTTCCGGTTTCCGCGACGCGCTCTATGGTTTCGAATATGTCGAGCTCGGGATCCAGCTCGTCGGCTTGGTGCTGGGCGAAATAGGATATGCTCGTATTCGAGCCTACGATACGTTCACCCGATTGGAAGGGCTCCACCCCGGCGAGAATCTTGGCGAGAGTGGTCTTGCCGGCGCCGTTGACGCCTACCACGGCGATGCGATCTCCGCGCTCGATGCGGATATCGGCCCCTCGGATGACGTTGAGGTTTCCGTAGGCCTTGCAAAGGTTCTTAGTCTCGATGACGATTTGTCCGCTGCGAGGCGGCGTGGGAAATGAGAAGGCGACCTGATCCTGCTCTTGCTCGATCTCGATGCGATCGACTTTCTCAAGAGCTTTGATGCGAGACTGCACCTGTCGCGCTTTGGTGGCCTTGGCTCGGAAGCGCTCGATGAAACGCTCGGTCTTCGCCAGCTCCCGCTGCTGCTTGGCGTAGGCCTTTTCGAGTTGGGCCCGCCGCTCCACGCTTTGTTTTTCGTAGTATGAGTAGTTGCCCGAATAGACGGTTAGCGTGCCTTGGTAGACCTCGAAGGTGCGAGTGGTGAGGGCATCGAGAAAGGCTCGGTCGTGAGAGACCACGAGGATGGAGCCATGGTAGCGTTGGAGGAAGCCTTCCAGCCAGGATTGAGATTCGACGTCGAGGTGGTTGGTCGGCTCGTCGAGCAGGAGCAGGGAAGGCTGGGCGAGCAGCAGCTTGGCGAGAGCGATGCGCATCTGCCAGCCCCCGGAGAATTCTTCGGTCTGGCGCTTCAGGTCGGAGGACTTGAAGCCCAGTCCCAGCAAGGTTGATTCGATGCGAGCTGGAATTCTGGATACGTCCATGTCCTCCAGCTGTAGCTCCCATTCTCCAAGAAGCTCCAATGTCTCCGCGTATTCTGCGGATGAGGAATCCAGTTTCTGAATACGCAGATTGGCTTCATCGATACGCTTGTTCAGATCGATCACGGTTCCGAAGGCGCTCTGGACTTCGTCGAACAAGGCTTTGCCATGGGCTGCGATGCCGTCCTGGGGCAGGTAGCCGATGGTCACGTAGTTCGCCTTGTCGATCGAGCCGTCGTCGTAGGCCTCTTTCCCGGCGATGAGCTTCAGCAGAGTGGTCTTGCCGGCTCCATTGGCCCCGACCAGACCGATGCGCTCGCGAGCGCCGATGGTCGCGGTCGCTTTGCGGAAGAGGTAGCGTTCGCCGTATTGAAGGGTGATGTTCTGCAGGGTGATCATGTGAATCGCGAACTGAGAGTGGTGGAGAGGGATTGGCCGGAGGGCAAGGGGATCTTGCCTTCCGGCCCAGCGAGGTTTTTCTAGGGAGCTGCCATGATCTTGAAACGCTGTTACCTCGTCCTCCTGTTCGGAGGCTTCGCTTCGCTGTCCTTCGCGGATGGCGCCTTCGGGCAACTTGGAAATCGCTGGCCGTCTCCCAGCGAGGCTCGTCTGGCTTCCGGGGCGCCCGGGCCAGCCTACTGGCAGCAGGAAGCCAACTACCGTATCGAAGTGGAATTGGATGAGCGGCGCTCGATGATAATCGGGAAGGAGTCCATCGAGTATGTGAACCATTCGCCGCACGACTTGAGCTACCTCTGGCTGCAGTTGGACCAAAATATGTTTTCCCGCCAGTCCAAGGGCGTGTTGAGCGATCAGGGTCCGAATTTCGAGGGGAAGCCCGAGGAGCCGAGGGAGGTCTTGGATCGCGACTTTCGCGAGTTTCTCTACCAGCGCGACTTCGAAGGCGGACATCGCCTCGGGGCGGTGACGGACGGAGGCGGAGCTCCGTTGCCTTTCGCGATCGTGGAAACGAACATGCGAGTCGACCTGCCGGAGCCCTTGAGCAGCGGAGAATCGATCGTGCTCAAAATCGATTGGGAGTATCCGATCGTCGATGAAGCCTTTGCCCGCAGAACTGGACGCAAGCAGCTGGAAGGTGGCGACTACGTGTATCAGATCGCTCAGTGGTACCCGCGCATGTGCGCCTACTACGACGAGGAGGGCTGGCAGGTGAAGCCATATATGAATAAGGGGGAGTTCGCCCTTGAGTTTGGCGATTTCGAGGTGTCCATCACGGCGCCGGAGGATTTCGTGGTCGCCGCGACGGGAGAGCTGCAAAACGAACGAGAGGTGTTGAGCGGGCAGCAGCGTAGCCGCCTGGAGGCCGCTCGTGAGAGCGACGCTCCGGTGATGATTGTGACCTTGGAAGAGGCAGCCGAAAGATTGGAAAGTCCAGCTGAAGGGAAGCGGACTTGGCGATTCAAGGCTGAGAAGGTGAGGGATTTCGCCTTCGCCGCCTCGCGCGGCTACGCTTGGGACGCCATGGCGGTGGAGATCGATGGAAAGTCGGTGATGGCGATGAGCGCCTACCCACGAGAAGCGGCTCCCCTTTGGAGTCGCTACTCGACCGAGGCGATCGCGTTGACGCTCGATGTGTATTCGGATGTCGTATACAACTATCCTTATCCTGTCGCTTGGTCGACTTGGGGGCCGGTTTACGGTATGGAGTATCCGATGATTTCGTTTCAGTCCAGCTGGGACATCGACGAGGAGGAGACCTATCCGGAGCGGGTGCGAAACTATGTGATATCCGTCATCGTGCACGAGGTGGGACACAACTGGTTTCCCATGATCATCAACAGCGACGAGCGACAGTGGATGTGGCAGGACGAAGGGTTGAATTCCTTTGTCGAAGATATCGCCACCACTCGATTCGATCCACGGCTTAGGGAGGCCTACCGCCGCAGCGTGAAGTCGACCATCGATCGCATGGATGGCTCCAAGGATCCTGCGATTATGGTGGCGGCCGACAACTTGACCTGGCCCGGCTATCAAGCCTACAGCAAGCCGGCTCTGGGGCTGACCCTGTTGCGGGAATCGATCCTGGGCGAGGAACTGTTCGACTTCGCCTTTCAGGAATACGCCCGTCGCTGGGCCTTCAAGCGTCCGACGCCAGCAGATTTTTTCCGAACAATGGAAGACGCTAGCGGGACGAACCTGGACTGGTTCTGGCGAGCGTGGTTCTACGGAACCGATCATGTGGATTTGTCTTTGGAATCGGTAGAACTCTTTCGACTCGACGATGGCGATCCGAGCGTGAGCAAGGCCTGGGACAAGCAGGAGCGTTATGAGAATCCGGATACGCCGATGATCGCCCGATTGGAGGGCGAGACCTACTACGCCGCGCGGAAGGAGGAGCTGCAGGACTGGTACTACGGCTACGACGAGTTCGAGGTGCTGGAGAAGGATGTGGAGGACTATCAGTCATCGCTGGAAGACCTGGAGGATTGGCAGCGTGACCTGTTGCAGTTCGATGGGAGGATCTATGTGGCCACGGTGAAAAATGTGGGCGGCATCCCGATGCCTATGGTGTTAGACGTCACCTTCGAGGACGGATCGGAGCGTCGCCTAGAGATCCCGGTCGACATCTGGCGACCTGGAAAGAGCTCGGTCCGCGTACCGATCATTGCGGAAATGCCGGTTGTCAGCGTTGAGCTTGATCGAGCGAACGCCTTCGCAGACTCCGACCTTGAGAACAATGTATTCCCTAGACCGATACGAGAGGGCCGCTTCAAATTGAAGCAGGACGAAAAGGAGGACAATCCGATGAGGGAGGCCTTGTTCCCTGACAAGGACGAGGAAAAGGCGGAGGAGCCGGCGGAGCGGTAGTTTGGCGTCTTTCGAGGGCGACCAAGCTACGCTTTAGCGGAGCTCTCTTTTCCACCGCGGGTAGTCTCTCTCCAGAAGCTTGCGAGGCCAGTAGCCGTACCAGGCGTAGCCGCTACGGCGTTCGAGCGAGATTTCCGCGTAGCTCGAGACGCGTTGGCCTTTGCGGGTGGCGAGAATCGGCTGGTTCGTATTCAGGTCGTAGAAGCGGGCCCATATCGGAGGAGCGTCGGCGTCGCTGACCAATCTGGGGTCGACTGTCGCGGTGTGATAGGTGAACGGTACGGGCTCGATTTCGGGGCGTTCGATGCGAATGCCGCTAAGGGCGGAACGCTGGAACCAAT
Organism: Pelagicoccus sp. SDUM812003; assembly: GCF_031127815.1. NCBI lineage: Bacteria > Pseudomonadati > Verrucomicrobiota > Opitutia > Puniceicoccales > Pelagicoccaceae > Pelagicoccus > Pelagicoccus sp. SDUM812003. The sequence continues at coordinate 343,790 of NZ_JARXHY010000001.1, forward strand.
CGATAGCGCCTTCGATGGCGTCGACGACTTCCGGATCCGGATTCTCGATGCGCATCAAGTACTCCACGACGGCCACGCTTTCCCAGGCCACGATGCTGGGGAGCTCGAAGGAGCGTCCGCGAGTCGGTTGCAAGGTGGCGACATCGTATTGCCCTGCCCAGGCGGTTCGCTTCCCGTCCTGAACGACTTGCAGATCGAGCATCAGGCGCTCGCCTTTTTCGACCGCATCGCCACAGGCTTCGATAAGGTCCCGGTCTTCGATCCATTCGAACGGCTTCGCGGCGTCGCGAACTTTTTTGAGGACTGAAAGCACGCCCGGCATGACTTCGTCGGCGAAGGTGATGTGGCCGCGGTAGGAGTCGTTTCGGGGCGGAGAGTGGGTGAAGCCTCCGGAAGCAAGTTGAGCCTCTAGGATGAAGCGAAGCCCTTCGAAGACCGCTTTGCGGTAGCGTTCGTCATTGAGAGCCTGATACGCGTGGGCGAGGTATTCGATTTGCGAGTACGTGTTCCGATTGTCGAAACTGGTATCGTCGAGCTGCTTTTCGTCTAAAATGGCAAGACGTTCCTGCGAGCTCAGAATGCGCAGGGGATCCTCGTTTTCCTTCCAGCCGCCATTCGATCGCTGGTAGAGCAGCAGGTTGTCGCTGATGGCTTCGATATCGTTCAGCGCGTGGCGTGGGTAATCGTCTCCGTGTCGATTCTGCCAGTGATGGATGGCATCGGAGAATCCGTCGATAGGAATGACGATGTCCTCTGCCCGAATCTGGCAGAGCGAGATCGCAAAGATGAAATAGGGTAGGAGTCGCATGGGGCGTGCGGAGGATGAAGGAGGTTCATTCGAGCAAGGATTTGGCCGCCTCCCACGGAAGGGTGGCGCAGCGGATGCGACTGGGAAAGGCGTGCACGCCAGAGAGAGCCGCAAGGTCGCCTTCGAGCTTGAGCGATTCGATGTCGTCCTTGAAATTGGATACGAAGCGCTTTGCCAGTTCGCCAGCTTGGGCCGCTGTCTGGTCGTTGAGCTCCTTCGCCATCATGGATGCCGATGCCACGCAGATGGAGCAGGCCTGGGCGGTGAAGGAGACGTGCAGGTGCTCGTTGTCTCCAGTTTTTAGGTACACGGTGATCTCGTCCCCGCACAAGGGATTTCTAAGCGTGGCGTTGCGAGCGTCTTCGAGCTCGTGGTTGCCGTGTGGGCTCTTGCTGTGCGCGAGCAGCGTTTCCTTGTAGAGCTGTTGCAGTTGCGGGTTCACCGGCGGAGATGCGAGGCGACTGGACGCGCGCTTACGCGAACAGGATGGAGACCTTTTTCAGAGCCGCGACGAGAGCATCCACATCCGCGGGGGTGTTGTAGAGCGAGAAGGATGCTCGAGCTGTGGCGGGGACGCCGAGCCGATGCATGAGCGGCTCGCAGCAATGGTGTCCGGTGCGGATGGCTACCCCCTCCGTGTCGAGCACGGTCCCGATGTCGTGGGGATGGGCCTCGCCCATGGTGAAGGAGATGGCGCCCGAGCGGACTTTTGGATGGCCGATGATTCGCACCCCTGGGATTTCGGAGAGGCGAGCGACGGCGTGTTCCACCAGGTCCGTTTCGTAGGCGTGAATGGTTTCGAGTCCGACTGCCGAAAGGTAGTCGATGGCCACGCCCAGCCCGATGGCCCCTTCGATATGCGGGGTTCCCGCCTCGAAGCGGGAAGGCGGCTCCTTGAAGGTGGTGCCCTCGAAGGATACGTGCGAGATCATGTCTCCGCCGCCTTGGTACGGGCGCATGGCGGCTAGTCGCTCGGCCTTCCCATAGAGAGCGCCGATACCGGTGGGCCCGTAAACCTTGTGGCCGGAAAAAATGAGGAAATCGCAGCCCAAGGCCTGCAGGTCGACTGGCTGATGCTGCACGGCTTGGGCGGCGTCAACCAATGTCGGGACGCCCAGAGCTTTCGCTTTGTTCAGCAAGGGCTGGATGTCGTTCACGGTGCCGATGGCGTTGGAGACCCAGACGATGCTGAAAAATTTGGTACGCTCGGTGAGCAGCTCGTCGATGTTGGAGAGGTCTAGATCGGCGTCGTCGGTGACGGGTATAACCTTCAAGGTGGCGCCGACGCGTTCGCAAAGCAGCTGCCAGGGCACGATGTTGGCGTGGTGTTCCATGGCGGAGATGAGGATCTCGTCCCCTTTTTTCAGCATGGGCTCCACGAAGGAGTGGGCGACCAGATTTACGGACTCGGTGGCCCCGCGGGTGAAAACGATTTCGGAATCGCTCTCCGCGTTGAGGAAGCGGGCGATTTTGCCGCGAGCGTTTTCGTAGGCTCCGGTGGCCTCGGTGGAGAGCAGGTGCACCCCTCGGTGGATGTTTGCGTTCTCCTGCGAGTAGTAGCGGGTGATGGCGTCGATGACCTGTTGCGGCTTCTGGGTCGATGCGGCGTTGTCCAGGTAGACGAGCGGCTTTCCGTGCACCTGTCGCTGCAGGATCGGAAAGTCGCTTCGGACCGACTGCAAGGCGTCCGGAATAGCGGGAGGCGTGATCTGTTTGGCTGCGTTTGACATGGTAGCTTGGTCTTGGAGCTATACCAGTCAACGAGGCGCTGTCCAATAAAATGGCGCTGCCGAAGCGGCCCTGCTGGGCGTTTTAGGGATACGTTTCGCTGATCATCTTGACGTGACTCGGAACTTGCCTCTCGGGGGAAGGGCTCCCATATAGCCCCAATGCCATTTTCAGGACTTGGTCTATCAGACAAAATCAATAGCGCTCTCAGCGACCTTGGCTTCACTCAGCCGACCCCAATTCAGGAGCAGGCGATCCCGTTGATTTTGGAGGGGCACGACCTCATCGGCTCGGCCCAGACTGGCACTGGCAAGACCGCTGCCTTCGGCCTGCCGATCCTGCAGCGCATTCAGCCGGGTAAACCGTTCCAGTGCCTGATTCTGGAGCCCACTCGCGAGCTCGCGGCTCAGGTGGAGGAATCGCTCGGCACCTTCGCCAAGCACCTCAACATCGAAATCGGCCTCATCTACGGCGGCGTGAAGTACGGCGGGCAGCTCGATATGATTAAGCGCGGGGCGGAAATCATCGTCGCCACGCCCGGGCGCTTGCTCGATCACTTGCAGCAGGGAGCCTTGCAGCTCAAGGACTTGGACTATCTGGTGCTGGACGAGGTGGACCGCATGCTGGACATGGGCTTTTTGCCTGACGTGAAGCGCATCGTGGAACGCTGCAGCAAGGATCGTCAGACACTGCTCTTCACCGCTACGCTTCCGCCAGCCATCAAGACCCTAACCAACTGGGTGCTCAACAATCCGAAGATCGTGGAGATCGGCCAGTCGCGTTCCGCAGCGGAAACGGTCAGCCATGCCTTCTACCCGGTGGTGGAGCGCCAGAAGTACAAGCTGCTCATCGAGCTGCTGCAGCGCACCCATTTCGAAAGCGTGCTCATCTTCTGCCGCACCAAGTTCAACGCGGACATGATCAGCCGCCGCCTGGAGCGATTGAACCACAGCGTCGCCGTGCTGCATTCGGACCGGACTCAGCGCGAACGCACCGAGGCCCTCAAGGGCTTCAAGGATGGCAAGTTCGAAGTATTGGTAGCGACTGATATCGCGGCTCGCGGCTTGGACATCGCCGGCGTCACCCATGTGATCAACTACGACGTGCCGCTGCATGCGGAGGACTACGTGCACCGCATCGGCCGCACGGGTCGCGCTTCGAAGGAAGGGGACGCGTTCACTTTGCTCACCGAGGACGAGGTGAAAAACGCCGCCGCCATCGAGCATTTCATCGGCAAGAAGGTGGAGCGCAAAAAGTTGGACGGGTTCAACTACATGTACTCCGCCCTGTTCAACGCCCAGGAGAAGGCGGCAGCGGGCGGGGCTCGCAGTCGGCTGCGCCGCGGATAGTCGTTCGCGGAAGAACCGGTTTCCTTTTCGGAAGCTCCTCGGAGGGGGAGCTTGCTCAACCGCCGTGGTTGCGGTCGTTCCACTCGCGCAGGATCTTGTAGGACATCTCGTAGATCTCGCTCGGATCGAAGGGCTTGTAGAGGATTCGCGCCGGGGTGGAGGGACCAAGTCGATCGACGATCGTATCGTAGGTGTGGTCCGAATAAGCGGTCACGATGATGAAGTTCATCTGAGGATCGACCTGGCGCAGGTTTTCGATGGTCTCCAGTCCATCCCATCCTGGGGGCATGCGCATGTCGACGTAGGCCAGCGGATAGCGCACGCCCTTGGCCAGGTGCTTCTTCACCATCTCGAAGGCCTCCTCGCCCTGGAAGGCTGACTGGAGTACGAAATTGCGGATGCGGCGGCGCTGCTTCTTTGGCTGATCGTCGAAGAGCATGTCCTCGAGCTCGTCGAGCTTCTGCCCGGCGCTATCGTATTGTTCGGGGCAGAGCACCGCCTTGTAGTCTCGATGGATGGCGTGGTTGTCGTCGATGAGGAGAATCGAGCGGTTTTGCAGGGAGGCGAGGTCGATGTCGTTTGTCGCGGCTGACATGTTTAGGGATCGGAAGACTTTCTAGGGCAAGCTGAGCGATTCACTTGGGTGGAGGAGCGAGGAGGCTCAGTTCGAGCGCTCGGATCTCGGGCGCTTGATCGAAGGTCGTTTGGGTTGAGGTTGCTGGTGCGTCAGTTCTTTGGTTGGCGGGGCGACTCGCTATCCATAAGATGAAAATGAAGCGGCTTTGCAAATGCTCGCGCCGCTTTTTTTTACAAAATCCGCGCTCGGCGGTCCTCTCGCGTCGCCGGATTCTAGGGCGACTCGCTCAGCGAGGCCCTGCCATCTGGGCTGATCTCGACCGTTACCAGCGACGGCATGGGCGTGTCGTGGGCGCTGGGGTACTGGGAAAACTGCACGCGCTGCTCCGAGGAGTCGTCCGTTTCCAGCAGCGTGGCGGTTTTCGGATCGAAGCGATGGTGCCGCTTTCGGTTGACCAGTTCCATCTGGGCGATGGAGATCGCCTCCTGCTCTTGCAAGCCGTCGCTCAGATCGATGCGAGCGAGCGACTCGCGGATGGATTCGAATTCGGCCAAGGTGAGCCCCCCGTAGCCGCGTCTTCGACTCTGCTCGATGGCCCGAGCGAGGTAGCCGATGGCTCTCCATACATCGTGGTCGGAGGGAATGGTGATGGAGGAGCGAATCTTGATGATCTGGCCGTTCACGCCGGCCACGAGCAGGTGTCCGTCCTTTTGGAACAGATCTTCGCCGTAGGTGAAATCCGCGTACAGAAAGTCGGTGCCGGCAAGCGTCCGGGTGCCGGTCTCGCGCAGCACGAAGTTCGAGTAGATGCGCCTCTTGGTGGCTTTGCGAATATCGTCGATGGCGTTTTGGAAGCTGTCCTCGATCACTTCGCTATCGATGCCGACGGGGATCACGCTCGCCTGTAGGTCGTAAACGAATACATCCAGCCGAGCGTGGTTGTTGCGGTAGGAGATGGCCACCCCGAGGCCAGGGGAGCGCTCTTCGAGCAGCACGATGGGCTGGCGAAAGAGCTCGTCGAGAGCTCCGGGAAAGTAGATGCCGGTTTCGGTGTGGAAGTAAGGGGCCGGGGCTAGCTCCAGATTGGTCTTCGGGTTCGCCACCTTCACCTGGGCGCAGGAGCTTAGTAGGAGGCCGCTCAGGGCGAGCAGCAGTCTCGCGAGGGCGTTCGGGTTGCGGTTGAGGAGGCCGAAGGACACTTGAAGAGAGGTTGTAGTCAAATAGCGGAGACGCAACTGCCCGCGGCGCTATTGGGAGGGGGATGGAGGGTTCATGGCGAGAGGAATGATGTGACAGATTAAGGAGAAACCCTGCGGCTGAATTTGTTCAAAAAGCGACGCAGGTAAATGGATAAAGTTCGATCGGAGTCCCGGGCGGAGTCGAGCGATCCTTGGGGGGCCAAGTCGGGCCCTGTCTACTTCTTCGTTTCGGAGCGGATTCTGGATGCTGCCAGTTCGCTGCCAGAGCTATTGGCGACGCAGCTTCTGGGCGGGGCGCCCCATTTGCTGGTAGAAGAGCTGGCGTATGCTTTCCACTCTGGCTCGGATGGCGGGCGAACTGGATGAGAGCAGTTTGACGCTCCATACGGGGCCATGCGCCAGGCGACTCGAGCCGATCAAAGTCTGCTCGTCCTGCATTTCGTAGATCCGCTGCCACAGCGGGGAGTCGTCCTGCAGGGTTTGCGAGCAGAGCAGAAGCGAAGCGTAGAAGGGGCGCTTGCCGTGGGCGGGCTCGATCCACCCCAGATCCGTTTGCTGCGATGGGCGGATATGAAACTTCTCGTCCAGCGCGAGCTGACCCTCGTAGCGAAGCTGAAGTCGATTGCGGAAGCTGCGGAAGCCGAACTGCTCGCCATGGGCCACGCGGCCGGGGGCGATGGTTTCCACGAAAAAGAGCTCCGCTCCGGTGGAGAGATCGATGGAGGTTCGCTGGACGAAGGAGCTTTCCGCCTGCAGGATGAGCCATTCGGGATTCGACTCCAGAAGGGCTCTGGGCCCGACCCGGAAGCGCTGCTGCCACTGGGCCCCTTCCTGCGCGTCCATTTTGTGGATGCGCAGGGAGGATGGGTTGGACAGGACGAGGGCCGCTCCCTCGTCGACGCGGACGTCGAGCTCGACTTCGTCGCCCCCGAGCATGCCAGCGGTGGGGCACATCAGGTTCAGGAGCAAGCTGTGGCCGTCCCAATAGGGTTTGCTGATGTGTATGGGCGACTTGAACTCCTTGCGGGCGAATCGGTGCGGCTGGCTGGGCGCGGCCTCCACGGACAGTCTGAGGTAGCCCGCGACGCGCTGTCGCTTGGGCTGTTCGGTTGGGCTGGCGGCTTGCAATCCTAGAAAAGGTATTCGCGTTTCAGCCAGTCCACCACTTCGTCCAGACCTTTTCTGGTCTTGAGGTCGCAAAAAAGAAACGGCCGCTCGCCGCGCATCTTCTTCGAGTCGCGATCCATGACGCCTAGGTCCGCCCCGACGTAGGGAGCGATGTCGATCTTGTTGATGATCATCAGATCGGAGTGCTGGATGGCTGGACCGCCCTTGCGCGGGATCTTGTCTCCTTCGGCCACATCGATCACATAGATGAACGCATCTACCAGTTCGGGCGAAAAGGTGGCGGAAAGGTTGTCGCCGCCTGATTCGATCAGCACCACCTTGGTATCCGGGTGTCGCTCTACCAGCTCGTTGATGGCGGCCATGTTCATGCTGGTATCGTCGCGAATGGCGGTGTGCGGACAGCCGCCGGTCTCCACGCCCATGACGCGGTCCGCCGGCAGGGCGTTGTGGCGCACGAGAAACTCCGCGTCCTCGCGGGTGTAGATGTCGTTGGTGATGGCCACCAGGCTGAGCTCTTCGCGCAGCGTTTCGCAAAGGCGCAGCAGCAGCATGGTCTTGCCGGAACCGACAGGGCCGCCGATTCCGATTCGTACGGGGCGAGATATGTTGGTGTCTTGGGTCATGAAAGAGAAAGGGTTCGCTTAGGAAATGAAAAGTCGGGCGAAGGCCCGTTCGTGGCGATCGGAGGCGATGTCGATGGTAGGAAGAAACGCTCCGGCGTATTCACGATCTACTGACATGGAATCGTCGATCAAGCTTTGGAGGTTTTCTAGGGCTTGCGTGAGTACGAGCTGGGCGCCTTCCTGACCGATGCGGATGAGCTTTAGCGAAGCGGCGCAAGGGGCGGCGATCGCTTGATAGGCCCAGGCGGTGAGCGTCGCAGACAACGGCGTTTCCAGATCGACGTTTTCCGCCGCGAAGATGCTCAGGTGGTGGGGCGTGATCTGCTTTCGCTCTTGGAGTTCAGCGAGGCGAGCGAAGCGTGGCGTGGGCCGCAGCTTGCTGATGAGGCGCAGTCGCTGCTTGCCTTGAGAGGCGCTGGCTTGGCGAATCTCTCGGCTCGGCTTAGCGGCTCCGATCTCCTGGTCGAGCTCGCTGAGCAGGGTGAAGTCGTCAGCGAGATTCGCATCGTATGCGAATCGCAAATACGGAAGCTCGAAGGTTCGGAGGTTGAGGTGGAGGGAGGTCTCGATGTACTTCAGGAGCGTCGACTGATCGTGGACCACGCCTTGGGCGCAGAGTTCTTCCATGCCATAGGAGTGTGCGTAGGACCCGATCGGAAAGAGCGGATCTGTCGTTTGCAGCATCGACTTGAGCCAGGATATGTCCATCGGAGGTGAAAGAGGCGCTGAGGCGATCGCCCAGCTCCTAGTGATGATGGTGATGCGCTCCGGCGTTGGAGGGCGGTTGGAAAATGGCTCGTTCTTCGCTGTACGCGATTTCCGCTCGCTCCAGCATCTGCCGCACCGCTGGATCATCCTGAGCCAGGATTGCCTGCGCTTCGAAGGCTGCGGGGAAATGCATATTGCCAATCATCCAGCCATACAAGGCGGCCTGTTCGGCGTTTGCGAACGGAACCTTGAGAACCGGCTCCGGCTCTTGCTCGATGAGGTAGACGCTGTCCTCCGTTTCGAAAAAAGGCGTGGCGTGCGTCAGGGGGTGCGAGAGGTCGAAACCGAAATCGGCGCCGTCGCTGGCGGTGGCCCTGAAGCGGCGCTTGGCGAGTTTGAGACGATCGATCTTAAGTGGTATTCGTTTTTTGGATTCAGGTATTTCGTGGAAATGGGAGGTGATGAGCTGCATGGGAGTTTCGCTGACGGGATAGGCGTATTGCGAGGGGCGTGGCGCCCGCGAGCGACGCTGATCTGATGAGGTGAGCTGTCCGCAGTGGACGCGGTCAGAATAGGAAGTAGCGCTGGGCGAGGGGGACTTCCTTTGCCGGCTCGCAGGTTAGGATTTCTCCATCGGCTTTCACTTCGTAGGTTTCGGGATCAACCTCGATCTTTGGCGTGGCGTCGTTGTGGATGAGATCCTTCTTCGATAGCTTGCGGGTGCCCTTGACCGCGACCAGGCGCTTTTCGAGCCCTAGCTGGTTGTTGTGGCCCTCTTTGAGGAATTCCTTGCTCACGAAGGTGACGCAGGTGCTGCGCTTGGCCCGTCCATGAGCGGCGAACTGCTTGCGGTAGAAGGTGGGCTGTGGCGTGGGTATGGACGCGTTCGGGTCACCCATGTTGGCCAGGGCGATCATGCCGCCTTTGAGCACGAGCTCGGGTTTCACCCCGAAGAAGGCGGGCTTCCATACCACGATATCCGCCAGCTTGCCCACTTCGATGGAGCCCACTTCGTGAGCGACTCCGCAGGCGATCGCCGGATTGATGGTGTATTTGGCCAAGTAGCGAAGCACGCGGAAGTTGTCGGCGGCTGGGTGCTGCTCGGATGGGAGCTTGCCGCGCTGCTGCTTCATCTTGTGGGCGGTTTGCCAAGTGCGGCAGATCACCTCGCCGACGCGGCCCATAGCTTGGGAATCGCTCGACATGATGGAGAAGGCTCCGAGATCGTGCAGGATGTCCTCTGCGGCGATGGTTTGCGGGCGGATGCGAGATTCGGCGAACGCCACGTCCTCGGGAATCTTGGAGTCGAGATGGTGGCAGACCATGAGCATGTCGAGGTGCTCGTCGATCGTATTCACCGTGTAAGGACGGGTCGGATTCGTGGAAGAGGGAAGCACGTTTAGCTCGCCGCAGACCTTTATGATATCCGGGGCATGGCCGCCACCGGCTCCCTCGGAGTGGAAGGTGTGGATGACGCGGTTCTTGAAGGCGGCGATGGTGTCCTCCACGAAGCCGGCTTCGTTGAGGGTGTCGGTGTGAATGGCGACCTGGACATCCATCTCGTCCGCTACGCTCAAGCAAGTGTCGATGGCGGCCGGCGTGGTGCCCCAGTCCTCGTGCAGTTTCAAGCCCATCGCTCCAGCCGCGACCTGCTCGCGTAGAGCGTCCGGGTTGGACGAGTTGCCTTTGCCCATGAATCCGAGGTTCATGGGGTATTCCTCAGCCGCTTCCAGCATGCGGTGGATGTTCCAGATGCCAGGCGTGCAGGTGGTGGCGTTGGTGCCGGTAGCGGGTCCGGTGCCTCCACCGGTCATGGAGGTGACGCCGGATGCGAGGGCTTCGTCGATTTGCTGCGGACAGATGAAGTGGATATGGGAGTCGAATCCGCCCGTGGTGATAAGGTGCCCTTCGCCTGCGATCACTTCGGTGCCGGCTCCGACTGTCATGCCTTCGCTGATACCGTCTTGAATAAGCGGATTGCCAGCGTGACCGATTCCTGAGATGCGGCCGTTCTTGATCCCAATATCCGCTTTTATGATACCTTGGACCGCATCGAGGATGGTGGCATTTGTGATGACCAGATCGAGAACCTCCGCGTCGGTGGCTTGGGGAGACTGCCCCATGCCGTCGCGGATGACCTTTCCTCCTCCGAATTTCACTTCGTTTCCATACCCGCCGTTTTCGGCGATGAGGTCGCGCTCGACCTCGATGAAGAGCTCCGTGTCTCCTAGCCGGACTTGGTCTCCGACGGTTGGTCCGAACATCTCGGCGTATTGGCGTCTATCGAATTCTAGGCTCATGGGGAAGTTTCTGAATGGGTTTGCGAGGTGGGACTAGAGCTTGCCGTTGACGCGGCCGTTCAGGCCGTAGACTTCGCGGGATCCGGCGAGGGCTACCAGCTCGATCTCCTTGGTGTCGCCCGGCTCGAAGCGGATGGCGGTGCCCGCGGCGATATTGAGACGGAAGCCGCGCGTCGTTTCTCGGTCGAAGGAAAGGGCGGAGTTCACTTCGTAGAAGTGGAAATGGCTGCCCACCTGAATGGGGCGATCTCCGGTGTTGCTCACCTCTAACGTCCTGGTTTCGAGACCGACGTTGGCTTGTAGTGGCTTTCCGGATGCAGGTATGATTTCTCCAGGTATCATTGGATCGGATTGTGCACGGTTACGAGTTTGGTGCCGTCGGGAAAGGTTGCTTCCACCTGGACCTCATGGATCATTTCGGCGACGCCTTCCATGACGTCATCTCTTTTGAGAAGGGTAGCTCCGTAGGCCATCAGTTCGGAAACCGATTTGCCGTCCCGCGCGCCCTCGAAGATCTCGTATGTGATTATGGATACAGCTTCCGGGTAGTTGAGCTTCAGTCCTCTGGCTTGTCGTCTGCGCGCTAGATCGGCGGCGACGACGACCATGAGCTTTTCTTGTTCGCGTGGGGAGAGGTGCATAGTCGAGAAGAGAGTGGCGGTTGTTGATGGCCAGCGTCTTGGGGCGCTCGGCGAAGGGTCTGAGGAGCAGGATCTAGGCCACGGCCCGGTTTTCAAGCCTCAAGAGATGGCGGGGTCCATTCTGATGTTATGAAACGTTCCGACCCCTTGGTGGAACCACGCCCGGCAATGCGTCTAAGGGTAGGCATGGAGGCTGAGCCGATGAGTGATCTATTTTAATCACCCTAGGTTTTCACATGCGAGAAATTCATGGAATCGTGTATTTTTTAGCATTTTTTATGAGTTGGCCCAACAGATGCTAGCTGTCCCCAAGCCCCCGTTTTCGTCAGTTCGATGAGCTCAGGGCGAACCTCATTACTATTCAACCAACCCTCCTATTGTAAACCTATGAAGTTAGCTAAGAAATTAACCCTTGGCGTTGTCTCTGCGGCAGCGTTTATCAGCTCCTCGCTCGTCGCCGAGGAAACCGTGAAGGTCGGAGTCCTGCATTCCTTGTCGGGCACCATGGCCATCAGCGAGACCTCGCTGCGCGACATCCTTCTTTTCGCCTTTGACGAGATCAACGCGAATGGTGGCGTTCTCGGCAAGCAGATCGAGCCGGTCGTGGTCGACGGGGCGTCCGATTGGCCGACCTTCGCCGAGAAGGCGGAGCAGTTGCTGGCCCAGGACGAAGTCGCGGTCACCTTTGGCTGCTGGACGTCGGTGAGCCGCAAGTTCGTGCTGCCGGTTTACGAGAAGTACAACGGTTTGCTCTTCTACCCGGTGCAGTACGAAGGCGAAGAGATGTCTCCAAACATCTTCTACACGGCGGAAGCGGTCAACCAGCAGGCCATCCCTGCGGTGGATTTCCTTTTGGACGAGGGGTACGAGAAGTTTTATCTCATCGGAACCGACTACGTCTACCCGCAGACCACCAACTTGGTTCTTTTCGAGTACTTGAAGTCGAAGGGCATTCCTGAGGAGAATATCGGCGGCGGACTTCGCAAGGAGAACGGCGAAGTGATCTCTGCGGGCAAGTACACGCCTTTCAGCCATACCGACTACCAGCAGATCGTTGCTGAAATTAAGAACTTCGCAGCGGGCGGCGACGCGGCGGTGATCAACACCATCAATGGCGATTCCAACGTTTCCTTCTTCAAGGAAATCGCGGCCTCCGGCATCACTTCCGATACGACTCCAATCGTTTCTTTCAGCCTTTCTGAAGACGAGTTCCGGGCTCTTCCAACGGATGACCTGGTGGGTCACCTCGGTTGCTGGACCTATTTCATGTCCCTGGATACGCCGGAAAACGAGGAGTTCGTGGCGAACTTCCAGAAATGGCTTAAGGAGGACGCTCCAAGCAGCGTGGAGAAGGAGAATCGCGTGACCTGCTCTCCCATGGTGCTTTCCTACAATGGCGTTTATCTCTGGAAGGCCGCGGTCGAGAAGGCCGGGACCTTCGATGTGGACGCGGTGATCGCCGAGCTTGAGAAGGGGATCTCCTTCGATGGTCCAGGCGGTACGGTCACCACGCAGGAGAACCACCACCTGACCAAAAACGTTTACATCGGCGAGACGCTTGAAAACGGGCAGTTCGAGATCCTCGAGTCCTATGAGGATGTTTATGGCGAGCCCTTCCTGAAGGGCACCTTCGAATAGGTCGCCAAGTCTCTTGAAACACTTCGGGCTCGCTCTGGTTTCCCCTGACCTCCAGAGCGGGCCTTTCTTCCCTCACTCCTCAATTCAGTCCAACTGAACTCCCTCTTATGAAGAAGTCGTTTTTTGTCTTCGCATTGTTTTTCGTATCAAGCCTTTGGGGACAGGACGATCCCCGAGTAAGGCAGCTCCTTTCGGATCTAGCCTTGGAAAAGGCGACGGATCAGGACGCGCTGCTTAGCGAGCTCGCCGATTCGGGCGATTCGTTCGTGACGCGCTTTGTCGACGCCTGGCGCACGGGCGAGGTTTTCAACTACACGCCGGAAGGCGCGGAACCGATCATCGTGATCAAGGTATCCGAGGAATACATACAGCTGACCACCTGGGAGGAGCTCGACCTGACGCCCGCCCAGATCGAAGAGGTGGAGGATAACAAGAATCGTCCTTCCCGAAGCCTGCGCCGCACGCTCTCTCAGATAACGGACACCGTGGACTTGGCCTCGAAGGAGGTGCGCAAGCGCATCGACGCGGCCTTGAAGCTTGGCCAAAGCCAGCGCGAGGAATACCTACCGGTTCTCCGAGCCCGTTTGGAGAAGGAGGAAAACGATTCCGCGACGAAAGCGCTGCGTGAGGCCATCGCCATAAGCTTGCTGGCCAATCATTCTAATCCGGAGGAGCTTCATGAAGCGGTCGTCCAGCTCGGCGAGTTCCGCTCCATCGCCGCTAAGAGTAAGATTGAAGCGTTACGGGACAAAGCCTTGGAGGAGGGGAACGAAACCCTCGCCGCGGCGGCCGCTTTCTCTGTGAGGCAGATCGAGGATCACGAAGCGGTTCTCCGTCACGCGGGCAGTGTCTTTCGTGGGATCAGCACCGGCAGCATCCTGCTTATCGTCGCTTTCGGCCTGGCGATCACCTTCGGCTTGATGGGCATTATCAACATGGCTCACGGGGAGTTTGTGGCCATCGGCGGCTACACCTGCTATGTGATGAACGAGTTCTTCGGCGATCGCTACGGAACTCAGTCGGACGCCTACCAATGGTTTTTCTGGTGCTCGATTCCGCTAAGCTTTCTGGTGGCCGGAGCCTTGGGCTGGGTCCTGGAGAAGAGCTTTTTCCGTTTTCTCTACAAGCGCCCTTTGGAGTCGCTGCTGGCGACTTGGGGCCTGTCGATGGTCATGCGTCAGATGTTCCGACTCATCTTCGGAGCTGCCAACGTGCAGGTGGGAAACCCGGAGGTGCTGTCGGGCAATGTCGAGTTCTGGGGGCTGGCCATGAGCGAGGCGCGGATCTTCGCCATCGGCTTCGCGGGCTTCGTGGCCCTGCTGACCTGGGCGCTTTTGACGCAGACGAATCTCGGTCTCTACATCCGAGCCGTGATGCAGAACCGGAACATGGCTTCCAGTCTCGGAATTCCGGTCAAGCGGGTGAATTCGCTCACCTTCGCGTTTGGTTGCGGGCTGGCGGCGATGGCTGGCGCGGTGCTTTCGCAAATCGGAAACGTGGGGCCCGAGATGGGGCAGGCGTACATCGTGCAGAGCTTTATGGTCGTCGTTGTCGGAGGCGTTGGCAACTTGCTGGGGGCCGGTCTTTCCGCTCTAGGCATCGGAGTCGTAGACCAACTGCTGCAGCCTTTGATCGGACCGATCATGGGCACCATCGCGGTATTGTTCATCATCATCCTGTTTCTTCAGTGGAAGCCCGGCGGGCTGTTTCCCACGAAGTCTCGTAGCATGGAAGACTAGAAAGGAAAGTCGCTGTGAAGCTTTTTGATAGTAAGATAGAACTCGGAGGTTTTCTGATTGCAGGGGTGGTCCTTGTTTTCATTTTGCCGTTTTTGAATGCCTACGTGCCGGAGGGGAGCGCGTTTCACTTTTCCGAATACCACATCGGGCTTTGGGGGAAGTACATCACCTGGGCGGTTTTGGCCATGAGCCTGAATCTGCTTTGGGGATACACGGGGCTGCTTTGTCTCTGTCAGGCCTTGTTCTTCGCCTTGGGGGCGTATTCGTTCGGCATGTACCTGATGCTGCACGCTGGCGTGGACCCCGTCTACAACACGGCGTTGCCGGACTTCATGGATTTCCAAGGCTACACCTCGTTGCCTTGGTATTGGGTGCCGTTTGAGAGCGGGACCTTCGCGGTGATCGCTTCCATGGTGTTGCCCGGTTTGCTCGCTTTGGTGTTCGGCTACCTCGCCTTCAGCTCGCGGATCAAGGGCGTGTATTTCTCCATTTTGACTCAAGCCCTGACCTATGCCCTGTCGTTGTTTTTCTTCATGAATACGGCGACTCTCTTCGGGAAGAGCTTCATCTTGTTCGGCGGCAACAACGGTCTGAACAATTTCGGAGAGATCTTTGGCTTTGGGATCAATGCGGCGTCGACCAAGCGCGCGGTGTTCGTGGGAAGTGCTTTGCTGCTTTTGGCGGTTTACGTTTTGATCGCCTGGCTGATCAAGACGAAGCTGGGCATGGTTCAGCAAGCGATTCGAGATAGCGAAAACCGAGTGCGGTTTTCCGGGTATTCGACGACGCACTACAAGCTGCTGATATTCGTGGGCGCGGCTATGGTCGCTGGCATCGCAGGGGCGTTTTACGTGCCGCAGGTGGGCGGGATCAACGCGAACGAGATGGTGCCTGCGAAATCGCTGGACGTGGTCGTCTGGGTCGCTCTCGGCGGTCGCGGCACCAAGTTCGGTCCGGTCATCGGAGCGATCGTGGTAAGCGTCATCAAGAGCTACGCCCAAGTGGAGTTCCCGAATTCCTGGCTCATCATACTCGGGGCGATCTTCATGTTCGTGGTGCTGTTCATGCCGAATGGACTGGCGGGGCTGCCCAAGCAGCTCGCTCCTTATATCGACCGTATGCGAAAGAAGAATACGCCGCCAGCTGATCCTGCAACCTCCTCCGCATCCTCATGATTCACATACCTGACAAGAAATCCACATCCCTCGTTCTGTCGGTCGAGGGCGTTGACAAGTCATTCGACGGATTCAAGGCGATCAACGATCTGAACTTCTACCTTGCCGAAGGGGAGCTGCGCACGGTTATCGGTCCGAACGGAGCCGGAAAGAGCACCTTCATGGATCTCATCACGGCCCGAACGAAGCCCGACAAAGGCAGGATTCTCTTTCACAAGGAAAACAACGAAGACGTGGATTTGACCCGAGTCCGGGAGCACAAGATCAGCCAGCTGGGCATCGGCCGCAAGTTTCAGAACCCCACGGTCTATCGCTCGCACACCGTTTACGACAATCTCAAGCTCTCGCTCGCGGGGGAGCGCGGACTGCTGCATTCGCTGTTCTATCGCGAATCCAAGGAGGATCGGGAGAAGATCTACGATGTGATGAAGACGATCCGGCTCGAGGAGCATGCGGACGTCGTGGCGGGGGCTTTGTCGCATGGGCAGAAGCAATGGCTGGAGATCGGCATGTTGCTGGCTCAGGATCCGCGCATCATGCTAGTGGACGAACCCGCTGCGGGAATGAGCGACGAGGAAACCGAGCGTACCGGCGAGCTCTTGTTGAGTTTGGAAGGCAAGCACAGCTTGATCGTTATCGAGCATGACATGGAGTTCGTGCGACAGATCGCGCGTCGCGTCACGGTGCTTCACCAAGGACACGTGCTCAAGGAGGGCAGCTTCGATTTCGTCAAGAGCGACCCGCAGGTGATAGAGGTTTACCTCGGCAGGCAGACTCGCAAGCATTGAGAAATTCAGATTATGGATACGAAAACACTGACGAAAGATAGTCCTGAGTCCTCCAGCGCAGCCAAGCTGCTTTCGGTGAAGGATGTATGCGCGGGCTACGACGAGTCGCTCATCTTGAAGGGGGTGTCCATCGAAGTGCCGGAGCGCAAAGCCGTCGCGTTGCTCGGGCGAAACGGCGTGGGCAAAACGACCCTCCTGAACACCATTTTAGGCACAGTGCCCACGAAGTCGGGATCGATCGAATTCGATGGTCAGCAGATCCACAGCATGGCCGCGGATCGCCGGGCCCGTATGGGAATCGGCTACGTGCCGCAGGGGCGCGACATTTTTCCTGGGCTGACGGTGTGGGAGAATCTGAATGTGAGCCTGCGTGTTTCGGGCTCGCGCGGCATCGAGGCGGAGAAGCGGCTGGATTCCGTTTACGACCTGTTTCCCGTCTTGAAAGACATGCTCAAACGCAAAGGGGGCGTGTTGAGCGGAGGCCAGCAGCAGCAGTTGGCCATCGGTCGAGCTCTGCTGCTCAAGCCCAAGATCCTCATTTTGGACGAGCCGACGGAAGGCATTCAGCCATCGATCATCGACCAGATCGAGGACGCGATCTACTCCATTCGCAAGAAGGGCGAGATGAGCGTGATTCTGGTCGAGCAGTATATCGACTTCGCCCGGAACGCCTGTGACTCCTTCTACATTCTGGAAAGAGGTTCGGTGGTGGAGAAGGGACCGATCGCCCGTCTCGACGACGGCTTAGTGGAGCGCTATTTGACGGTCTAGGCTGTTCCGGTAAGAGGGATTTGCACCAGGCGGAGCGCGATTTGCGCTCCGTTTTCGTTTTTACGCTCTCATGCCGATTGGATGAGGCGCCTTTCGGGCAAAGCTGGGGGTTGGACGGTCGGGCTGCGCTTTTCTCGCTGCGAGAGGCGAGCAGGCATCGCGGCGCGAGACAGGGGTGGGCTGTGGAGTAGCATGCCGCTGAGGGTGGACGCAAAAAAGCCCTGCTCGCGGGAGCAGGGCTTTGAGGAAATGTTAGGGTCTTCTCGTTTTCTAAGGCCGAACCTTAGAAAGTGAAGAGAGCTTCGACTGCGAACTCGGTGAGGTCGCCGCGCCATTCGCCGCGGTCGGTGAGGCTCACTTCGGTCACGACTGCGAGATTGTCGGTGAAGGCGTGGATGTAAGCAGCGGTGTACTTGAAGTCTTCGTCTTCCCACTGTCCCGAACCAACCATGGAGGAAGCCTCGAGGCTGGTGTAGTCGCGCTGGTCGTCGCTGATACGAGCGGTGAAGGTACCGGCGTCGCTAACAGCTACGCTGTACATGACGAGCCACTGGTTGATGTCGCGGTAGGTGTCCGAGTAGTCGTTGTACTCGAAAGCGAGAGTGGTCGCTCCGAACTCGTAGGAAGCCCAGAAGTTGATCAGTTCGCGATCTTCGAGGCCAGCGTTGGCGGCGTCGAGGCCGTAGCCGAGGTAAACGGTCCATCCGTCAGCTGGAGTGAGGATGAGCTTGGTCTCGAGGCCCATATCGTAGTCGTCGCTGTCGCTGAGGCTGCCGTCGTCGTCGTAGACGGAGTCCAGGATCGCGATGCCCATGCCGCCCCAGTCGCCGCCATCATAGTCGAGCGATACACCATTGTGGTAGCCTGGGATGGTGGTGCCGTAGGCGTAGGAGTACTGGTAGAGGCCGGTTGGCTCTGCCGTTTCCCAGCCGTGGTAGCTGAGGAACTTACCAGCGGTGAGGGACGTGCCTTCGCCGAGGTCGTAGGTGATGAACGCTTGCTCGAGATCGAGTTCGTTGGTCTCGCCGCGTTGGTAGTCGATGTCGACCTGTCCGGTGACTTGGTCGAACGAATAGATGAAGTCGATCTCCATCTGGTCGAGGTCGAAGGACGTGCTGTCTTCACCGTTGTCATCGGCATGATACAGAGACATGTCGAGGAAGCCTGTGATCGACAGGTTGTCGTTGATTTCGATCTGTCCGTATAGGGCAGAAGTGGATAGCAGCGCTCCTGCTGCGGTTAGACTTAGTAGTTTGTTCATTGATCTGAGTTTTTAGGTAGTGACGCTTGTAGCTAGCTACTAGCGAGGAGAGTATAGAACTTGCTGGGAATCAAGGGAACCTGCCAGGAATCCCAACATGCAGGCAGGTTCCAAGCAGGTTGGTTGCCAATGGGATGGAAAGCTAAATTTTTGCGAAATAATTTCCTGCATGAATAATACTGCTCAAAAACATGCATTTTATAAGGGATATTTACAGGCAATTTTGCTCTGCGGGCACGGAAATTAGGGCGAAAGCGTTTGATATTCAAGTGCTTTCGATCGAATAGCGGAAATGCGGGCCCGCATTTCCGCCTTTCTTATGGGAGAGGAGGCGTAAAACCTACTCCTCAGCGCTTTCGCTAGGGGTTTCCTCGCTATCCAACTTGGTGACTTCCTCTTCGGCCTCCACGATGCGCGCGATGCCGAGCAGCTGGTCCCCATCGTTGAGGTTGATGCAGCGAACGCCCTTGGTGATGCGGCCGATCACGTTGATGTCTTTGACGCTGGTGCGCACGGCTTGGCCGTTTTTGGTGAGCATCATGATCTCGTCGGTTTCCTTCACGGCGAGGGCGCCGGCCACGCCAGCGGTCTTGGCGGCGATGACGCCGCTGCCGCCTCGTTTCTGGACGGGGAACTCGCTGAAGCTGGTCCGTTTGCCTTGGCCGTTCATGCCGCAAATGAGCAAGGTCATGCTTTCGTCCACGACTTCCATGGCTTGCACGTAGTCGCCGGGGGCCAGCTTGACGCCACGCACTCCGCGGGTGGCGCGTCCCTGTTCGCGCAGGTCGGACTCGTGGAAGCGGATGGACTTGCCCTGGCGGGTGACGATGGAAAGGTCGCTCTCGCGATTGGTCAGTTTAACCGTGATGAGCGTATCGCCATCGTCGATGTTGATGCCGATGATGCCGCCTTTGCGGAAGTTCTTGTAGCCGGCGAGGTTGGTTTTCTTAACCGTGCCGTTTCGGGTGCACATCACGAGGTTGTAGTCCTCGGAGATTTCCTTCACGCAGATCATGGCGGCGATCTGCTCGCCTTCCTGAAGCTGAAGCACGTTGTTGATGCTGCGCCCTTTGGAGGTGCGCGAGCCTTCGGGGATTTCGTAAACCTTCTCCACGTAGACGCGTCCGTTGTTCATGAAGAACATGATGTAGTCGTGCGTGTTGGCGGTGAAGATGTGTTCGATGAAGTCTTCGTCGTAGGTGTTGCCGCCCTGCACGCCTTTGCCGCCGCGCTTCTGGGTGCGGAACTCGGAGTCAGAGACGCGCTTGATGAAGCCCTTGTGGGAGACGGTGATGAAGCAGCCTTCCTTGGGGGTCATGTCCGCCTTGGAGATTTCGCCTTCGTAGGGGACGATTTCGGACTTTCGGGGACTGGAGTACTTGGTCTGCAGCTCGCGCAGCTCCTCCTTGATGATGCCCAGCAGCTTGTACTCGTTTTCCAGAATGGAGCGGAGCTCTTCGATGAGTTTGATCAGCTCGGCGTACTCCTCTTCGATCTTGTCGCGCTCCATGCCGGTGAGCTGGTAGAGACGCAGGTCGAGGATGGCGGCGACTTGGCGATCGGAGAGCGGGTACTTCTCCTGCAGGCGCTGCTTGGCTTCGTCGCGGTTGGCGGAGGAGCGAATGATGCGGATGAAGTCGTCGAGGTTGTCGAGGGCGATCTTGTAGCCTTCGAGGATGTGGGCTCGGTCTTCGGCTTTCCTGAGGCGGAACTGGGTGCGGCGGTAGATGACCTCGCGGCGGTGATCGATGTAGCAGTTGATCAGCTCCTTGATGTTCATCTGCTTGGGGCGACGGTTGTCGAGGGCCAGCAGGTTGACGCCGAAGGAGGATTCGAGGGCGGTCTTCTTGTAAAGCTTGGAGATGATGACTTCCGGGAACTCGCCGCGCTTGAGCTCGATGACGATGCGGGTGTTTTCGTCGGATTCGTCGCGCAGGTCGGAGATGCCTTCGATTTCCTTGGAGGAGACCAGTTCGGCGATCTTGGTGACCAGGGTGGCCCGGTTGACGTTGTAGGGGATTTCGGTGATGATGACGCGTTCGCGATCGCCGCCTTCCATCTGTTCGCTGGTGACCTTGCCTCGGGTGCGCACGATGCCGCGGCCGGTGTTCATGTACTCATCGATGCCTTTGCGTCCGATGATTCGTCCGCCGGTGGGGAAGTCGGGGCCCTGGATGAACTCCCCGAGTTCCGCGATGGTGATGTTGGGGTTGTCGATCTGGGCGCAGATGCCGTCGATGAGCTCGTCGAGGTTGTGCGGCGGGATGTTGGTGGCCATGCCGACGGCGATGCCGGTGGAGCCGTTCATGAGAAGGTTCGGCAGTCCCGCCGGCAATACGGATGGCTCGGTGGTCGACTCCTTGTAGTTCGCCACGAACTCAACGGTGTCTTCGTCGATGTTGCGCAGCAGGTCCTCGGCGAGGGAGGTGAGGCGACACTCGGTGTAGCGATAGGCTGCGGGCGAGTCGCCATCAACGGATCCGAAGTTTCCTTGCGGGTCGATGAGCGGGTAGCGCATGACCCAGCTTTGTGCCATGCGAACGAGCGTGTCGTAGACTGAGGAGTCGCCGTGCGGGTGGTAGTTTTTGAGCACTTCGCCCACGACCCCGGCGCACTTGTCGAAGGGGCGGTTGTGCAGCAAGCCCTCGCGTAGCATGGCGTAGAGGATGCGGCGCTGGACCGGCTTGAGACCGTCCCGAGCGTCGGGCAGGGCGCGCGAGACGATGACCGACATCGAATAGTCGATGTAGGCGGTCTGCATGATGTCGGTAATGCTGGCGGGAGTGATGCGTTCGGTGGAAATCGGGTCCATTGTCTAAAGTAAAAGGTAGGAGTTAAGAATTAGGACGTTTTCGAGAAGGGAAAGAAGTTGGCTGTATCCAAATTCTTAATTCTTCGATTTGACGTTTTCGTTTCTTAGACGTCGAGGTAGGAGACGTTTAGGGCGTTGTCTTCGATGAACTCGCGGCGTGGGGCGACTTCTTCGCCCATGAGGATAGTGAAGAGCTCGTCCGCTTTGGCGGCGTCGTTGATGTTGACCTTGAGTAGTCGACGTTTGGATACGTCCATGGTGGTCTCGTAGAGCTGCTTGGGGTTCATCTCGCCCAGTCCCTTGTAGCGTTGGATGGAAAGCCCCTTGCGTCCCGATTTGCGGATTTCGTCGATGATGGAGAGGTTGGAGAAGATCTCGATGGTGTTCTCGCTTTTGGAGCCCATGTTTTCGGTGAAGGTGTAGACGGGCTGCTCGGATGTCTGGAAGTGCGCCAGGTCCAGTCCGATCTCCTGGATTTCGTGAAGCAGCTTCGACATCTCGGTGGCCTCGAAGACTTCGAAGATGGAGATGCGTTTGGAAATGCCTGCGGACTCGTCGAAAATGGTAGCGGTGGCGTTCTCGTCGTTGAGGCCTTCGGCGCCCATGCCCTGCTCTTGCACGAAGGCGGCGCGCTCTTGTTCGCCGCGAAGGAAGTAGTAGGTTTCGTTGTTTCCCTCGCGGACTCGGGCGAGGTGGCGCGGCAGGGTGTGGTCCGTTTCGGAGTACTGTTCCAGGTATTGAGCGAGAGACGCGCCGTGGCGTGTAACCGATCCGCCGATACGCTCGAGCTGGGCGAAGACTTCCACGATCTGGTCGAGCTGCTGGGAATCGAAGACGTGTCCGTCGTCGAGTCGCACCAGCTGGGCTTCGTCGGTGCCGAGCTCGAGCAGGATGCGGTTCATCTGCTCGTCGTTGTCCACGTACTGCTCGCGGCGCTTTCGCTTGATCTTGTAGAGCGGAGGCTGGGCCATGTAGACGTAGCCTTTCTCGATAAGGCCGCGCATGTGGCGGTAGAGGAAGGTGAGCAGAAGGGTCGAGATGTGCGAGCCATCGACGTCCGCGTCGGTCATGATGATGATCTTGTGGTAGCGGGCTTTCTCGATGTTGAAGCCGGATCCGTCCTCCTGATCGCCTATGCCGGTGCCGATGGCGGTGATCATGGTGCGGATTTCGGCGTTGGAGAGCACCTTGTCGATGCGCGCCTTCTCGGAATTGATCAGCTTGCCGCGCAGGGGGAGGATGGCTTGGGTGCGGCGGTCGCGGCCCTGTTTGGCGGAGCCGCCCGCGGAGTCGCCCTCCACGATGTAGATCTCGGATTCTTCCGGCTTGCGCGAGGAGCAGTCTGCCAGCTTGCCGGGCAGGCCGCCGCCGGAGAGGGCGGACTTGCGCACGGTTTCGCGAGCCTTGCGAGCGGCTTCGCGGGCTCGAGCGGCGTTGACGCATTTGTCGATGAGGCGTTTGGCCAGCTTGGGATCGGTTTCGAAGGCGTACTTGAGGCGCTCGCCTACGATCTTCTGCACGATGCCGTCGACCTCGCCGTTGGAGAGCTTGGTCTTGGTCTGGCCTTCGAAGCGCGGTTCGGGGACCTTGACCGAAATGACTGCCACCAAGCCTTCGCGGGCGTCCTCGCCGGTGATGGCGGGGTCCTTGTCCTTGAGCAGGTTGTTGGCCCGGGCGAACTGGTTGATCACGCGGGTGAGGGCGGTGCGGAAGCCGGTGAGGTGGGTGCCGCCCTCGATGTTGAAGATGGAGTTGGCGTAGGCGAAGATCTGGTCGTTGTACGAATCGTTGTACTGCAGGGCCACGTCGACCGCGATGGGCGGGGCGTCCTCGCTTTCCTTGACCGAGTCGGAGAAGGAGATGGGCTCCTCGTGCAGGATGGACTTGGAGCGGTTGAGGAATCGGATGTATTCGGCGATGCCGTCCACGAAGAGGAAGTTTTCCTCCTTGCTGACGCGTTCGTCGACCAGGGTGATGGAGATGCCGGGGTTGAGGAAGGCCAGCTCCCGAAGGCGCTTGGCGAGGATCTCGTACTGGAAGGTGGTGGTGGTCTGGAAGATCTCGGTGTCGGGCTTGAAGGAGATCTTGGTGCCGGTCTTGTGGGTGTCTCCGATGATGGTGAGCTCCTTGGTGGTGAGTCCGCGGGAGAACTGCATCTGATGGATCTTGCCGTCGCGTCGGACTTCGGCCTCGAACCATTCGGAGACCGCGTTCACGCACTTGGCTCCCACGCCGTGCAGTCCGCCGGAAACCTGGTAGGCGCCCTTGCCGAACTTGCCTCCGGCGTGCAGGTTGGTGAGCACCAGCTCGAGGGCTGGGATGTTGTAGGTCGGATGGATGTCGACTGGGATGCCGCGGCCGTCGTCTTCGATGGAGCAGGAGCCGTCGAGATGGATGGAGACCTTTATGTTTTTGCAGTATCCGGCGAGGGCCTCGTCGATGGAGTTGTCCACCACTTCGAAAACGCAGTGGTGCAGTCCGCGCTCGTTGGTGTCGCCGATGTACATGTCGGGGCGCTTGCGCACGCCCTCGAGTCCCTCGAGCTTCTGGATCTTGGAAGCGTCGTAGTTAGCGTCGCCGTCGTAGTTGACAGGTGTGTTTTCAGATTCGTTAGGGGAATCCATGGAGTGAAATTGCGTTGAATAGGGAGCGTCGCGAACGCCGCGTGATCGGGTGCGCCCGGACTGCGAAAAGAGCTGAATGAAACGCGTCGCGCACGCGCGTGCAAGGCCTTTTATCGGATGGGTCGAAAAGAGGCGTTCTAGGGCGTTTCTAGGGGCCGTTTGCGAAGCGGCGTAGGGTGCCGTATTGACTTTGCTCTCCAAAACGATGTCGATTGAGGCCGCTTTTACATGAAGATGTCCGTAAAACTTGACTACGCCTGCCGGGCCTTGGCCCGCATGGCGGCGCGTTTCCCGAACAGCGAGCTGTCGCGCATCGAGGAATTGGCGGAGCTGGAGGCGATCCCGGCGAACTATCTGGTGCAGATCCTCGGGGAGCTGCGCAATGGCGGGCTGATCGAGAGCCGGCGCGGCAAGCAGGGCGGATACTTGCTGGCTCGTCCGCCGGAGTCGATTTCGCTGCGCGAGGTGATCGCATTGGTGCAGGGGGACCTTTTCGCTGCGGTGGCCGACACTGCTGGGGCTTCGGGTCCTGGGGTGGCTCGGACCTGGAAGACCTTGCAGGAGTGTTTCGAGGGCAAGGCGGAGGAGCTGAGCCTGAAGGACTTCGTGGAGGACGACTCCGAGGGCATGTATTATATTTAGCGGCCTGGCGGCGGCGGAGTTGCGGTTTCGCTAATCTGGGTTTGACCAATTGGCGTTGGCGAAGCTGAATCCAGGTCCCCTTATGGTCTCTGACGCCCTTACTAAAATGCTGATCCTGCAGGATCGCGACATGAAGCTTCAGCAAGTCGAGGACGCGCTGAAAAACCTGCCGGTGGAGCAGCGGGACTGCCAAGCGAGGATCGAGACGCTGAAGGCCGCTATCGAGGCGGGTCGACAGAGGATCCGTGAGCTGGAGACCAAGGGGAAGTCGATCGAGACCGAGATGGCTTCGGTGGAGACGCAGATCGTCAAGTACAAGAACCAGCAGCTTCAAGTGAAGAAGAACGAGGAGTACCAGGCCTTGACGCACGAGATCGAGACCGCGGGAAGGAAGATCTCCGATCTGGAGTCCGAAGAGCTGGAGGTGCTTTACGAGCTGGACGAGGCTCGCAAGACCCATGCCGAGGAGGAGAAGCGGCTCTTGGGGCAGATCGAAATGGAGCAGCGCGAGCTAGCGGTTCTTCGCGAGAAGGAAGAGCGGGTCAAGGGCGAGCGCGCGGCGGCGGTTTCCGCTCGCGAGGCGGCCGACGCGGAGCTGGACAATCCTACGCGTTCCAAGTACCTGCAGGTCGCCCGTGGACTCGCCTTTCCCATCGTCGTGGAGATGTCCGCCCACAAGTGTGGAGGCTGTCACATGAGGGTCTCCAACGCCATCGACTCGGATGTTCGCGCGGCTAGGGAAATTACGACTTGCGACAATTGCGGGCGCATCCTCTACTCCGCTTCCTAGTTTCGGAGCCGCGCGTTCGCTCCGTTGTTCTTTCAAGTTCAGTGGGGAGGAAAGTCCGGACGCCGCAGAGCGGGATTCCTCGCGAAAGCGGGGGAGGGTCGCTTAAAGGCGGCTCGACGGCCAGTGCCACAGAAAAGATACCGCCTGCCGGATGATTTGAAATTTGAAATCTCAAATTTGAGATCCGAAGGCGGGTAAGGGTGAAAAGGTGGGGTAAGGGCTCACCGCGGTTCAGGCAACTGGACCGGCAGGGTAAACCCAATCCGGCGCAAGACAAAATAGGGGACCTGGGCTGCTCGTCCATTTGGGTCCCGGGTATGTCGCACCACTTCTTCGGAAGGGGCTCTCGCTTCGGCGGGAGACAGATAAATGAACGTGGCTTCGCTTCGGCGAAGTACAGAATCCGGCTTACAGGCTCCGAAACTAGGCTCCTTTTGTTGGGGGCGGCGCCGCCGGACCGTGGACGGTCGATTGGAGGGATAAGGCGCTGGGTCGTGGCCTGTTTGGCTTCGCTTCGAGGTGCTCGCTAGGGGGCTTGGGATGGTTCCGCCGGTCGCTTCCGGGGAGTAGCGCCTAGGGGGCCGTGAGTGTCTCGTCGATTCGCCGGACCTAGGCTAGGTGGCTTCCCTATTTGCGTAATCTGGGGCTGCTGAGCGCCGAAGAACGTTGGCAGCATGACCAGCGATTCACGAAGAAAACGAACATGGCTTGGCCGCCCCCCACTGACGTCCCGTCGGCGCGGCTTCACGCTTGTGGAAATGATGGTGGGCCTGGTGTGCGTAGGGATCGTGCTCACTGCGGCGTTCGCCTCCGCCACCCAGACGCTTCGCATGCAGGAGGTGTCTCGGGATTACACCCGCGTCGCCCAGATTCTTCAGAGCCAGCTTGAGGATATTCGTACCTGGAATTGGAGCGACCTCGAAACCTTTCAGGCGGAAACGGGCGGAAACATGCAGGTGGTGACGCTCGATGGGGAGTTTATGGACGCATTTGGATCGCGTTACACCTGCGAACGCCAGGTGAGGGACCGCAAGGACGAGAACGGTCTGACCGTTTCGGGCCAGAAGGAGATCGTGGTCAAGGTCACTTGGCAGAGCAACGACGGCAAGGTGAACACGAAATCGGCGGCTTGCTGGTATACGGAAGGAGGATTGCATGACTACTACTACCGCTCCTTCTAAGTCGGTTTTCGCTTCTGAACGGGCCAGAAAGGGCTTCACCTTGGTGGAGGTTCTAGTGGCGATTTCGCTGGCCGGGATGATTCTAGGGTTTTCGATCGGTAGTCTGGTGTTTTTGGCCCGCACTTCGCAAGGCGCCTGGAACTATCAGGACATGAACACGCAGAGCCGATTCGCTTTGGAGTCGTTCGCTTCCGATGCTCGCATGACCGAGGATGTTAACTCGATTTCCTCCTCCGCGGTTTCGTTGGAAGTCTACAACGCCGCCGGCGGCACCACGACCGTTCTCTACCAGTTCGTGCCTGATCGCAATGTGTTCGTGCGCGTGGTGGGCGGGGTGGAGAAGGTGCTGCTCAATGATGTGGAAACGCTGCAGCTGACCGGCTACACGCTGCGGCGAGCGACTACTTTGGATCGGCTTGAAGTGAAGGAAATCCAGTTGGAGGCGGTCATGCAGCGCGATGTGCTCACGACGACCAATACCAACGAGATCATTTCCGCTCGCTTCCTGATGCGCAATCGACCGGTCAGCAGCGGCTAGAGTGAAACTTTGAAAGCAATATGGAGAGGTGTAGTATGAAGAAAAGTATGTTGTCGGACAAGCGGGGGTCGGCATTGCTGGCGTCCGTGATCATTGCTCTTGTGGTGGGGCTTTGGGTGGCCTCGGCGATTCAGTCGTCGCTCACCGAGTACAAGCTCTCGCTTCGTTACTTGGACATGCAGAAGGCCTTGAATCTAGCGGAGTCCGGTTTGGAGGAGGGCATACGCGCCTACAAGGCGAGCAATTGGACCGGGTGGAACTCGCATTCGAACGGCTACTACAAGGAGGAGTCCGTGGTAGCCCAGGATTGGGGGCTCGAGGGCACCATCAAGATTTTCATCACCAAGGGATCGAGCAGCCCTCAGCTGGCGGCCGAGGGCACGGTGACGAGCACCAACGGCACTACCGTTTCCAAGCAGATTCTCGTGAAGTTCAAGCGCAGCAGTCTCTTCTCCAACGGCTTGCTGTCGCGTCGCCAGATCATCATGAACGGTACCGGCGTGACCGTCGATAGCTACGACTCGCGCTTGGGTGACTACACGCCGGCTCCTTCGGAGGCGAACCGCTTCGCCAATGGCAACGTCGGCTCGATGATGCTGCACAATGAGGACCCTCTGCTGAATCAGGCGAATATCTATGGATATATTTCAGTCGCTGGAGAGTTCGACTTCGAGAAGTCGTTTCACAAGAAAGGGATTCTAGGCCCCTTGGGCTCGCCGGAGAGGTTTCAGGATCCGGATCGCGTGACGGAGGATTTCTATGCCGATTTGCCGCCGGTGGAGGTGCCGTCCTACGGAAGTTGGGACGATGTAAGGGACCTCAACGGCGGAGCCTCCGATATCAACGGACCGCTGACGCTTGGGGATCCCTCCGACACCACGCCTGCGGAATATCAGGCGGAGCGCATTTCTCTATCGGGAGCGGGCGATGTGCTGACCATCAACGGTCCGGTGACGCTCTTCGTGCGTCGCAATGTGAGCGTTTCGGGGAACGGGGCCATCCGCGTGACCGAAAATGGCTCGTTGACGCTCTACTCCCAGGAGTCGCTCAGCATAACCGGAAACGGTTCTCTAGACGGCATGCAGAACGAGACCAAAAAGCCCGAGAAGTTCATGATCTACAACACCACGCCCACCGAAGGCGGCACGAGCGTTGACGTGGCGGGTAACGGCAAGGTCTACGCGGTTGTGTACGCTCCGAACTCGAACATCCACCTGCAGGGCGGCGGTTCGAGCGGCACGGTGCACGGATCGATGGTCGGCTGGGAGATCACGCTCAGCGGTGGCTACGCGTTCCACTACGACGAGGCCCTCGCGGATCTGGGCGGTGGCGGCACCATGGCCATCGAGCATTGGCGGGAGCTGAAGACCGATGCCGAACGCTTGCCGTTTGACAACGTCACCAATCTCAACGCCTACTTCTGATCCATCGAATCGAATTAATCTGCGAGCGGTCGGGCAATTGTATTGACAAAGGCCCGTTCGCTCGGAATATCCGCCCCTCTTATGGCAAATACCAAGTCAGCTATCAAAAACCATCGCAAGACGGTCGCGCGTACCCTGCACAACCGTTCGCGCAAGTCACGCATCAAGACGCTGGCCAAGAAAGTGCAGTTGCTAGCCGCTGAAGGATCCGACAAGGAAGCGCTCAAGAGCGCCGCTATCGAGTTCGTATCCGCAATGGATCGGGCAGCGAAGACCAATTTGATTCACGCCAACAAGGCGAACCGCGCCAAGGCGTCGGTTGCCAAGTACATTCTTGGTTAAACGTTTTTTCCTCCTCCCATCTAAGAGCCCCCATGCGTTTCGACGATGGGGGCTCTTTATTTCCTAGATGCCCGCTGTCGTCCGATCCGCGCAGTCCGGCGTCGTGGCCCTCCTTGGCCCGAGTCACTCAGATCAATCTCACTATGAGCCAGAAATCGGCCTTTATCTCCTTCCCTCCAGGCTACTTGGGGAGTCAGCCCATGAAGTTTCCCTTGTTGGCGAACGACGAGCGCTTGTTTGCCGTCAGCAAGCCCGCTGGCGTCTCCTGCTACCAGCATGAATGGACATTGGGCAAACCGGACTTCTCCATGGCTCTGCGGCGCGAGCTTCTCAATGGGAAGCCCCAGCTGGAGCGCCTGGGCGTGAAAGGGGTTTTTCGCGTCTACAACCTCGACGCCGAGCTGAGCGGGGCTCTGGTCTTCGCCAAGGACGAGGAGAACGAGGGGCTGTTGAAGAACGCCGCTGGCTCGGACCAGTTGAGGTTTCGTTTTCACTTGCTGGCCCGAGCGGAGACCGAAGAGCGGGAGTTCGCCTGCGATCTGCCGATCGCTCGCCATTTCCATGACAGGCGGATGCTGGTTTCGCACAAGACCGGGAAGAGGAGCGAAACGCGGTTCCGATTCCTGCGCCCCTTTGGACAATACCAGCTCTGGGAGGCGGAGTGTACGGAAATGCGCTTGCACCAGGTGCGCCTGCACGCCGCAGAATGCGGGCTGATGGTGGTCGGTGAGGAGTTGTACAGCGACGGAGGCCAGGTGTACCTTTCACGGCTCAAGCGCGGCTACCTGCCGAGCAAAGGACGGGAGCGGCCGATCTACCCGCATCTATGCGTTCACCTGGTTGAGGTGGGCTTCTCGTTGCCGGGCTTGGATCTCGAGCCGGTAATGGCTCCGCTGCCAAGTCGTTTCGAGACGCTGCTCAAGCGGCTGGACGAGCACCGGGGATCGCGTGGCTAGTCGAGACTTTCTGCAATTTCTGCTTTACAGGTATTGGCAGAGCGCGCAGGTTCTCGGACTTTTCCAAATTTCAAGGGACAATTCCTATGGGTAATCTTAAGAAGAAACGCAGATTGAAGATGTCGAAGCACAAGCGTCGCAAGCGCTTGAAGTCGAATCGTCACAAGAAAAAGGCCTGGTAGTCTCGCCTGCGGTTAAGAGGCGCCCCCCTCGACGCGTTTCGTCAGAGTTCTCCGAACGCGAGACTCCGATCGACGTCGACCACTTGCGCTCCCTTTTCACAGGCGCCCAGTCTTCTAACAATTCCAAGCCCGAACTGAGACAGTTCGGGCTTTTTTTCTGCTCCGTTCTCGCGGAAGCTCAGGGCCGCTCGATTTGCTGTCGACGCTCGGTACGGGCATTCCCTTAATCCGACTGAGCCTTGCGATTTCCAGGGTCGCTTTTAGCGGAACCCTTACAAATAAGGGGGTTCACGGGGTTCTCTATCCCTTGTCCCAAGGGTCACGGATTGTCGACGCTAAGAACGGGCGGGGTTTGCAAGTCGCTGGTGGGGGAAGGCTTAAGCGCTGGTTTGTAGGATCGATTGGAGGCTCTCCGCGATTCGCCGTGGGGTGCGCTACTCATGGATCAAGTTTCTCTTAGGGTGGAAAATGCGCAGGGGCCAATGGCGGATGCTGTCGCCTGCAAATTAGATCCCTCTATTAGCCTCAATATCCTAATGGCTGAGTCGATAGCGTGATAAGCACCCAGAGGCGGATGGCGCCTAGGGGATGCAGACTCACAATGATCTCAGCTAAAAAGAACAATTTCATCGTAGAATTTCGCCCGTCTACGATCCGAGCCGCCCGCACGAGCTCGGAAGCAGCCCCTGTCGTGATCGAGGATTTGTTGGAGATCGATCTCGCATCAGGAGGTGACGTTGCAGGCGAACTGCGCAAGTTTTCCGGGGCCAAAGGGAGCGGGTACATGCATGCGTCGGCCGTTGTCTATCCTTCCCAGCGTCTGGTGCGCCAGCTCGTGCTCGATTGCGGGCGCGGCAAGGAGTCGGGCTTCGTGATCGACTACTTGAAGAACTCCGCAGGCGTCGATCCTGATACCTTTTCAGTCTACTGCCTTTCGGCGGTGGACGGTTCCGATGCCGATTTGAGCGCCTTCAACAAGAAGAGCATTTTGCTCTGCGGGGCGCCAAGTTCGGAGATTTCGGAGATCCAGAAGGACATGGTGGAGGTAGGACTCTATCCGCGACGGCTGGAAATCGGAACGGTGGGGACTATCGGCTTCTTGAAGGAATACCTCGCCAGCTCCGACAACACTTCCCCAATCCTCTTCCTCGAAATCGACGACGCCTCGACCAACGCGGTCATCGTCGGAGCGAATGGCGTCGAAATGGCCCGTCGCATCGATTTTGGAGCCTCGCACATCGCTTCGGCCCTTAAGGAGGAGATGAGCTTGAAGGACGAATCGGCGGCTGAGAAGATTCTGCAGTCGCGCGACTTCGATCTCGGTCCGATGGCGCCAAAGCTCTTGCGCAAGCTGCTTCGCGAGCTGCAGAGCTCGATCGGGTTTTTCGAGGTGCAGACCGGCAACTCGGTCTCTCAGCTGTTCTGTCTCAAGCAGGGAGCGACGCTTCCATGGCTGGAGACCAGCATCTCAGACCTGCTCAATCTCGTTCAGCTGAACGTGGACTACCGGAAGTGGCTGGATGCCCGCGGCGTGACCTTCTCCTCGGAGGAGCTTTCCGGCAGGATAGACGCGACTTGGGTCGGGGCTCTATCGCTGGTGATGGATTACGGAAAAGGGGGACAGTCCAAATGATTTCCCTCAAAAAGAAAACGGCCGATAAGGCCAGCTATCGCTGGCGCCCGAACTTTCGTGATTACGAGGCGTTGCCAGACGTGCAGACCGTGCGCACGAAAGTCTTCCTGCCGGTCATATTCATCACTATCGCGGCGGTCTTTTGCGTTTTCATCCTTTTCCGGGAGTACGGCGCGATGAATACGGAAAAGAGCATCGCGAATCTGGAAAGCGAAATCGCTAGCTACCAGGCCGAGCACGACGTCATCGTTTCGCTCAATTCCGATTTCATGAAAATTGTTCGCGATCTCGATGAGATCGACGAGTTCATGTCCGGCAAGCTGGTTGGTAGCGCCTTTCTGATCTCCATCACATCGCTCCTCCCGGAGGACATGTATTTGACGCGTATCGAATACGGTGAGTCCAAAGTTTCCATCGAAGGCAGTCTGAATGTGCCAGCGGAAGAAGCGTCGCGAATTGTGGATGCATTCATGAAGGCGCTTGAGGAGGCTGACGTCGCCCAGGGACTGCTAACGGAGTACAAGTTGACTTCGATGGAACGTGACAAGAGCGGCGAAAAGATCCGCTTCCGCATCGAAGTGCTTCCTCAAGAGGAAAAGAAAGGGAAGAAACGATGAGCTTGATGACTGTCTTAAAGTATTTGAAAAAGAACTACGTGATCGCGATCAGCGGCGCGGTGGTCGTCCTTTGTTCGGTCGTGTTTTTCATCAGAGACGATCAAATACGCCGACGCTCTGCGGACTATGACGATCTGGACATCCGTAGGACTCGAATTTTGAAGAATATGAAGTACGGGGTCGGACTGAAAGATGACCTTGAGGAGGTCAAGTCGATGATGAAGGAGGCGGAGTCTCGGCTCTTTCTACCGGATGACCTAGCGGGCAATCAACGCTACTTCTATCAAATCGAGCGGGCCTCCGGAGTGACTATTTCCAACCTTCAGCAAATCATAAAGCCGATCCCGACGGGCAAGAATAGCAAGCAGGAGCGCAAGAAAGCCATGAAGGCGACATTCAAGCCTATCCTGTATGATATGAGCGTGACGGGCACCTACATGGATGTGCTCGGGTTTCTGAGGGAAATCGAAGGAGGAAGAGCCTTCGCTACGATTGACTCATTCGCGATGTCCGGCGGCAAAGGCGAAGCGGACTCCTCTGTGACAATGCGACTAACGGTAGAGGTTCTCGGGAGGAAAATATAATGAAACGTATTTCTAGAAATATATCGGTCGTTTGTTTCTTGGCGCTTTTTAGCGGTTCTCTACATGGTCAGATCCTATCGATCGAATCGCGTCAGGAAAAGTTGGATACGATGAAAGCTCTATTGGGGAAAACGGTTGTTCCTGTCGAAGCTGATGCGCTTGGCTATGCGGTGAATCCGTTCAATTCTGAGCAGACGGGTCTTGTTGAGGAGGAAGTCGAAGCTGAGGTGGCGGTTGACTTGTCCGACAAAGATCTGCTTCAGGCTCTGTCTCAATATATTAATCCAACCGGAATTTTTCTTTTTGGAGGCGAGTTCTATCTCATCTTCAAGGAGCGAAAAATGAATGTAGGGACCAGATTCAATGTCCTGTATAAAGGGAATCAATACGCTGTGACGGTGACGGAGATAAATAGCTCCAGCTATTCCGTCCGTTACGGAGAAGCGGAATTACAACTCAAACTAAAGTAAATGCGTGATATGAAAAAGAATATGCAACTAGCATTGACGACGCTATTGTGCGTCGGTGGCCTGACTTATGCCATGGCCCAAGAGAGCGTCCCTGCCGAAAGGGTAGCGGATGGTATGGTAGAAGAACGACAAGCTCCTATCTCGGTTCCTTCGACAGCCCCAAGTCCGAGCGATATCGATCGGCTCTATGGTGATTTGACGGCGGACGAGATCGCGGAGCGCGAGCAGGCAGCTGCTCAAAACGAGAGCCTGAACGCTCTCGCGAATGAAGTGGCATCTCCTCTGGACCAGGGCATATCCCTGGATGCTACGGACCTAATCTCAGTTGACTACCCGAATGAGGAGATTCGGACCGTGTTGAGGAATGTAGCGGACCTGTATTCTCTCAATCTCGTAGTGCCGGATTCCCTACAGGGAACGACTTCTATAAAGCTGCGCGATGTCACTTGGCGGCAGATCTACTCGGTCGTTCTCGATCCGGTAGGTTTCACTTTTATCGAAGAGGGATCGATCATAAAGGTCGTGAGCAAGGACTCGTTGAACTTCGAGCCGCCAATCACGGAAATCTTCATGATCAACTATGCGGAAGCGGACCAGATCGCTAAGACGGTGGGCAACCTCGTGGAGGCTGACAAAGGAGGCCGCGTGCAGGTCGACAAGCGCAGCAACGCGTTGATCGTTTCCGAACGCTCATCCAAGATGGATGACATTCGCAGCGTCATCGAGCGTCTCGACCGTCCCACTCAGCAGGTCTTCATCGAGACTCGTTTTATCGAAGTCACCGACACGGATGTGAAGAACATCGGTGTCAACTGGGCGACGTTGCGAGAATATGGAGTCGGAGCCGGTCCTTTCACCCAAACCTACAATCGTCAGTCTTCGGGCGAGCGAGGAAAGGAATATGGCGACGAGTACAACACGGAGGAGGCCGACATCAGCAATCAGGCGGATGTTAAGTCGATTGGTACCACGCGAGGCATTTTCAGAGACAACCTGACTGGCGAAACCATTATGGACTCGACCGCGATCGGATCTCAGAGAAACGCCTCCGCTGCTTTCAACTCTTTGCGCAGCATCGCGAACGGCAAGTCGACCTCCGCCGTTTTCAGCGCCGATCAGTTTGGCGTGGTCATCAGCGCCCTCAAGGAGCAAGGCGGCAGCCGTCTCGTATCCAATCCCACGGTTGTGACCCTCAACAACCAGGAAGCGAATATTTCAGTGGGCGATCGGTATCCAATACCTAACTACGCATACAACGAAGAGACTGGACGTTTCGAAGTCGATGGCTTCGATTGGGAAGATATCGGAATCAATCTGAAGGTGACGCCATCCGTCAACCACACTGGGTTGATCACTCTGAAGGTTGTCCCGTCGGTGACGGACCTAGCGGGGGTAGCGAACTTCGGCTCTGCTGAGATTCCCATTCTCTCGAACCGCAGCACTGTCACCCAGATCGCCCTCAAGGACGGTTTCACCATGGGCATTGGTGGCCTGATGAAAAACGATAGCTCAGAGAACAAGAACAAGGTTCCGGTGCTCGGAAAGGTTCCGGGGCTCGGTCGCCTGTTCCGTCATGAGTCGACTCGGGAAACCAAGCTCAATCTGCTCATCTTCATCACCGCCAAAATCCTGCCAAGCGAGGAAGCTGATTTCGAAGACGTTTTCTCACAGGAGATGATGATGAACACAGGTGTCGATCCGGTCTCTCTTAAGAACCGCTAGGTCCACCGAACAAACACGCTTTACTTATTCGAAGAAGGCGCCTCTCGCTCTGCGGGGGGCGCTTTCATTTTACTCGCCGACCACCGTGAGCACGATGGATCGCGAATGCGGCGCGGCGCGGTGTTCCCACAGGAAAACGCCTTGCCAGGTCCCGAGGCGCAAGGATCCGCTGGAGAATGGGATCGTCTCCGAGCTTCGAGTCAGGGCCATCTTGATGTGGGACGGCATGTCGTCCGGACCTTCGTAGGTGTGGGTGAAATGCGGATCGTTTTCCGGCACCAATCGGTTCAGGTAGTCTTCCAGGTCTCGACGGGCGGATGGGTCCGCGTTTTCCATCAGCACGAGACTGCAGCTGGTATGGCGGCAGAATACGGTTACCAAGCCTTCCTTGAATCCGCTCTCACGCACTGCGTTGCGCGCTTTGTCGGTGATTTCGAGCGTTCCTTGTCCGCTCGTGCGAATGCTCACTTCTGAATGATAGACGCCCATAGGCTTTGTACATGCGCGGATGGGCGAGCGGTTCAACGCTGAACTGGTTTTTGGGAGCAGCGCCTAGTCGCCAGGCGCCAGTATCGCCAGCTCGATTTCCTCGTCGCCTCGTAGAACAGTCACCTGCAGAAAGGCATCCCGTTCGCTGAAGAAAAGCAGGTCGCTTAGCTGATTGAGTGAGCTGATTTCCTCGCCGTTGATTCGCAAGATGGTGTCACCCTTTCTCAGTCCGCTGTTTTTCGCTAGCCCGTTGTTGTGTAGGTTTTGAACCACTACGCTTTTTCGAGCTTCGTTTGAGTAGCTGATCTCCGACTCCAGCAGATCGGCTCCGAGCTCTAGATGTGGGAAGGCCCGACCTTGGCGGAGGTAGTCGGCGACTCGTTTCAAGGCTGCTGTCGGTACGATGTAGCTCGAAGAAACTTCGGGCAGCGTTGCGACGCTGATACCGATTAGCCGTCCTCGTTTGTCGAATACAGGCGAGCCTCCTTCAGCGGGACCCGATGGGATGCTGACTCGCGTGTAGGCGAACGGAAAGCGGATGTCGGAAAACTTGCTTTCTCTGCCGCTCACGAGTCCCCATTTGGGAGTGGGCTCGAATTCGAGAGGGCACGTGATGGCGATGGCGAGCGAGCCGATGGGCGTCGCGTCCGGCGTGGTCTCCAAGGGGATGTGTGTAAGCGTTTCCGGAGGTTTGGCGAGCTGCAGCAGGCTCAGGTTGCAGGTGGTGTCGGTGCCAACGAGTACGGCTAGGTATTGCTTTCCGCCTTTTTCGATCCAGATGCGGGAATTGTCGGTCGAAGGCAGCGCGTTGGTGAGAACGTGGCCGTTCGGATCGATGAAGAAGCCAGATAGCACGGTGAGCGCCGTGCTGTCGGCTCCGGAAGCGTCCTTGGTTCGAGTCGCGACCTTCACTCGCGCGACCGCGTCGCGGTTTTTCTGATACAGATCGATGAGTTGCGATTCGATTTCGTCGATCGCCCTGGCTCTGCCTTGCGCTTGGAAGCCGATTCCTACCGCCACGCACGTCGAGAGGAACGCGATAAAGCTTGCCCTTGCCAAGGGGTTCATTGCCTAGAACTGTTTCTGAGCGCGAATGACTTTTGCCCCGAGTGGAGCGTGCAGATCGGGGCGCTCGGCGGTTTCGTCGTAGCCGCTCGAGAAGGTGACGGGCATTGCGTTTAGGCGATAGGCTTCAGCCTGCGGCAACGGGTTCTGCATCACGTTCATTTGGTAGACGGGATGCGTTTCGAACTCCAGAGGCTGATGGAAGGCGGGAGCGAGGGGGTCGTTCGGCGTGGTTTCCGAGCCGACGACGAACTGGGGCTTGTTCGGAGTCTTCGGGTCGTCGTGAAGCTTTGTTTCGCTCGGGTCCTCGCGGTCGTCTTGAACGAGGAAGCTGGTATTGGTCAGGGCGACTAGGGAGAGGGCGATGGCGCCGAGCGCGGTCGTTGGCGGAGCGGCTCTGCGGGCGGCGACGAGGGCCAGTCGGTAGAGCCGCGTGCGCCAGGGCTGCACGCGGACCAACGAGGAGAGCTGCTTGCTGCGAAACTCCTGCTCGAAGCGTTGCCAAAATGCGGCGTCAGGGCGCTCCAGCTTCTTGAGCTGGATCAGTTGGCTGAGTCGAGCGTCCGTTTCAGCGGTTAGTCTGTGTTGCGGGTGGATGGGCATTCAGGCTAGCGCACGTAGTCCTTGAGTTCGGCTTGAAGAAATTGCTTGGCGTAGTGGAGGCGGGAACGGACCGTGCCGACCGAGGTGCCGACGATCTCGGCGATCTCCTTGTGGCTCAATCCGTCGATTTCGTAGAGCGTGATCACGGTTCGGTGCTTCACGGAGAGCTTTTGGAAGGCGTCGTTGAGCTTCTCCTGCAGTTCGTTCATCAAGGCGCTCTTGTCGGAGTCCGAGTCGGTCTTGAGCTGATCGATGAAGCCGGCCGAGTGGTCTTCCTCGCTCATCTTCTCGAAGCTGAAGAAACGTCTGAGCTTGTGCTTGCGAAGGTGGGTGAGGGTGGTGTTGAGGGCGATGCGGTAGAGCCAGGTGAAGAAGCTGGACTTGCCCTTGAAGCGTCCGACGGATTGGAAGGCCTTGATAAAGGTGTCCTGAGCGAGGTCGGAGGCGTCTTCCCGGTTGGAGGTCAAGTTGTAGATAACCGCGTATATCCGCTCCCGGTATTTGACGATGAGGTCGTCGAACGCGTCCACGTCCCCGGCCTGTACTTTCTGTACGATGGCGAGGTCTTCGTCGGCCTCTTTCTGCCTTTCGGGCGAAGAAACCAAGGTCTTGGACATGGCCTTGCTGACGCTCATCTAGGGTTGCAGTTTGATCGGTAAAAAGTGCTAGCGGAAAACCGGGAAAATGAGAAGCAGGAACTTGGCCACTTTCGCATCTGGCCCCTCGCGGTCGACTACAGGGCGGCGACTTGGTTCCAGAGCAACTGGCTGATGGTGTGCAAGTAGTTGGCGGCGGTTTGGTTCTGGTAGGGAGCGACGGCGTCGCGGGCCTTTTCGATTTCCTGAAAAATCGCCTGACGGACTTCTTCGAAGATGCCCATTTGGCGCAGCTTTTCCAGCCAGTAGGGAATATCTGCCTCCCGTTTGCCCGATAGGGTGTCTCGAAGGGCCCGAGCTTCTTCGGCCGGTAGTCGGTCGCGCATGAGGATCAGTGGCATGGTCGGTTTGCCGGTAGCGATGTCGGTGCCGAGCGTTTTGCCGATCTTTTCCTGCGAGCCGAACAGGTCGGTCATGTCGTCGTAAATCTGGTAGGCGATGCCCAGATGTCGGCCGAAGGCGCCGCTGGCGCGCACGTAGGCGTCGCTGTAGCCTCCTAGGCGAGCCCCTAGGAAGCAGGCCACGCGAAAGAGTTCGGCCGTCTTCAGGTCGATGACGCGAAGGTAGGTGGCCATGTCGAGGTCCGGATCGCCTCGCTGCATGGTTTGCAGGATTTCTCCGGTGCACACCTTGCGGGTGGATTCGGCGACGTTGCGGCAGACCTCGTTGGTCGGAAAGAGGGTGGCGAGGTAGACGGCGTGCGAGAAGAGGGCGTCGCCCAGCAGCACGGCGGTGGCGTTGTTGTACTTGCGGGCCACGGTGGCTCGATTGCGGCGGATGTCCGCTTCGTCCATGATGTCGTCGTGCACGAGGGTGGCCAGGTGTACGGTCTCCACGACTGCGGCGAGCCGTACCAGATTTTCGTCGACCTGGCCGTCGGCCTGCCAGCCGCTGAAGAAGATGAGGGACGGGCGGATGCGTTTCCCTCCGGTATCGATGCTGTATTCCGCGTGCTCGCGAATCTCTGGCTCGAATTGGGAAACTTGCTCCAGCAGGAAGCTGTCCAGGGCCTTTAGGTGCGGCTGCAGGATCTCGAACAGCTCGGGGAGCTGCTTGGCTGTCGAGGCGCTTGGCGTTTCGGGCGGGTTTTGCATCTTCTTAGGGAGAAAGCGTCTATGCATCGCAGAACACGCTTCCATTGCAAACCTGAATGCGCGGGCCGAGCGGGTTGTGGATCGAGTCGAGCGGAGCGCTTCGCCTGGCTAGACGATGCGCAGTTTGGTGAGGTCCTGGCCGTCGATGATGCCGATAGGCCGATTTTGCCCATCGACCACCAGCAGATCGTCGATGCTGTGGGACTCGAAGGTCTTGAGGGCTTCGGCCGCGTAGGAGCCGGAAGCGATGGTGATGGGGTTTCTTGTCATGACTTCACTCGCCTGGATTTGCAGGAAGTCGGGGTGGCTTAGAACGAAGCGGCGAATGTCCCCGTCGGTCATGATGCCGGCGAGGCTGCGGTCCTGATTGACCAAGGCGATGCAGCCGCAGCTCTTGGCGGACATCTCGGCCAGGCAGTCCTTGCAGCTGGCGGTGAGTGGGAGGCAGGCGAGGCGATCTCCGCCGCGCATGATTTCGTCGACCTTGGGCGCCAGGACGCGTCCTAGGTTTCCGCCCGGGTGAAACTTCGCGAAGTCTTCGCGGCTGAACGCGTTGAGCTCGAGCAGGACCATGGCCACGGCGTCTCCGATGGCCATGCTGGCGGTGGTGCTGGCGGTGGGGGCCAGATCCAGCGGACAGGCTTCGCGCTCGACCGAGTAGATCAGGGAGGCGTCGCACAGTTCGCAAAGCGTGGATGCGCTGGCGGCGGTCACGCCGATGGTCTTCACGTCGAAGCGTTGCACCATGGGCAGAAAGCGAAGCAGCTCCGCGGTTTCTCCGCTGTTGCTGAACGCCAGCAGGGCGTCGCCTTCGCGGCATAGGCCCATGTCGCCGTGCAGCGCCTGCACCGGGTCGAGGAAGCAGGAGGGCGCTCCGATGCTGTTGAGCGTTCCGACCAGCTTCTGGCAGATGTGGGCGTTTTTTCCCACGCCGCTGAGGATGAGCTTCTTGCCGTCGACGAGGGCGTTTTTCAGGATGAGAACCACGTCCGCGAATCCGTCTCCCAAGTGGTCGCGCGTGGCCTGCAAAGCGGCGATTTCGATCTCGAGGCAGCGGCGGCCTTTGGCAATGATTTGTTCCTTATCCATTCTCGGGAGGCAAATTGGGGGAATGTGGATTTATGTCTTGGAAAGCGAGCGTGGGATGCTGTCTTATGCCATTAGGAACAGCTACTAAATGACTCTCTTTATCAAGGCTTCCAGACTAATCTTTTTGACCTGTTGCGGACTGCTGCTTCTGGCGGGGTGTTCCGAGCGTCCGACTTTCGAGACCTTGAGCGAAGAGGAGGATCCGGTGTTTCGACGCGCGAGAGACCTGTACGCTCGTGGGATGGAGAACGAGGCCTTGGAGAACTTTCTCAAGCTGATTCAGAAGCGAAACGGCAACGCTCCGGAGTCGCACCTCGATGCGGGAAACATCTACCTCAAGCACTTGCACGATCCCATTTCCGCCATCTATCACTTCAAGAAGTACGAGGCCTTGATGAGGCGTAGTGACGAACCGGATGCGCAGACCCGGATCAGTCTGGTGCGCGATCTGATCAAGAGCGCCACCAAGGAGTTCGCGACCACCTTCGACGCCAAGGTTTACCAGGATCCGCTGGAGCGTCTCAAGCTATTGGATACGATCGAGATGCTGCGATCGGAGAACGAGCTGCTCAAGCAGCAGCTGGCGGATGCCCGATCGCGGTTGAACGACAATCGAGCGGCCAATGTGAGCTACGCCTCGCAGGAGGAGGACGACGCGCCGTCCGCTCCGCAGACCACGCTGCAAGCTCAGGCCAGCCCGCGCTTCACTCCGCAGGCGCCGGAGCCGACAGGTCGGGTCTACACCATCCAATCGGGGGACTCGCTCTACCGCATCGCTCGTCGTATGTACGGCGATGCCAACCGCTGGCGCGACATCCTGGAAGCGAATCGGGATCTCATCCCGGACGAGACCAACCTCAAGGTCGGCACCGAGATCCGCATCCCTTAAGCGGCGTCTTTATGATCTTCTCCCGCGGAGGAGACGACGCTATTCGATGCGCAGGATCTTGCGAGGACCAGCGTTCATGCCCAGCGTCTTGCCGACGAGTTGACTGCCGAGGGGCGACTTGGGCGTGAGCACGGTCACCGGGCCTTGCTCGGTATCCAGCTCCAGTCCTCCTCTGGCGGGTCCCATGAAGAACTGTTCGCGTCCGTTGGGGCCTAAGGTGGTGACCAGCGAGCCGATCGCGACCGGGCCCGAGGCGCCGTCGGCAAGCGAGAGGTTTCGGTAGGCTTGCAGAGCTTGGGTGAGGTCCTTGGCATAGTGAGCTTGAGCGCTTGCCACGTAGGAGGTTTCCAAGGCGTGCGTATCGTACTTGTTTTCGGCTCGCGACTCCTCGTCGGTCGCTTCCTCGGCGCTTTCGAGGGCGGCTTGCTTGGCGGCTTTCAGCTCTTTTTCGACGATGGAAACGATTTGCTCGACGATGTGGCGCTTGTGCATGTGTGTACGGGACTTGGCGAAAGACAGGCGCGAGCGGAGGCATCCCGGGATGGGGCCAAATCGGCTCGGGCTACGCGGGATCCAAATCGCGCGTATCGTATTCGCAAGTAAATGTAGCGGTTTCGCTCAGTTCGTCGCTCAAGGTCGCTACGACGGTCACCCGGGCCCGAGCCTTGCGGGACAGCATGCGAAGAAACTGCTGCCATTCGCGATCGGGCGGCAGCGAGCAGGAGGCGGTGATGGTCTTCGAGTTGCTGTCGATCTCGCGGCCTTTAGCCCATTGGGCGGCGCACAAGGTGGTGAGCGGCTTGTAGTTGAGTCGCTGTAGCGAGATCTGCAGGAAAGTCCAGGTGGTGAGCTGGCAGAGGTCGATGCTGGCGGTGTCGGAAAAGGTTTCGTCCGCCACGGTGTTCACGAACTTGGGCACGCAGATGCGTAGGGTTTTGTCCGTAGCTTCGACCACTTGGCAGTTGAGAGCTTTGGAGAGGGGAATTCGCTGGTTTAGGAATTCCTCTACGCGTTTTAAGGGTATTTCCATTCGCCAAAACGGTGGCGCAGGGGACTGCGTATGTCGAACCGGCGGCGTTCTTTTATGCTTTCCTAACACTTTGACTGCGCTCTCTTTAGGCACGCGAAGCCCTGGATGCGATTTCACGCGCATCAGGCCTGTAAAGCGGGCGCGGATCGCTGGCGCCTCAGCTCTTTTGGATCCAGAGGATCCAGTCACCAGGCTCGGGAGTGAGGAAGATGGTGGAGGGTTTGGTGATGGCGACTTCGCCGCGCCACTGACCGGTCGAGGGGCTGTACCAGCGAGCGGCGCCGGAACCGAAAGGCAGGTCGAGACTGAAGGTGGTGAAGATGTCGCTTGGGGAGGCGTTCAGATCGGAATAGAAGCCTTTTCCGTCTTTTCCGCTGTGGCCTTCATGGGCGTCGGGGTTGGCGACGTAGATGATGCATTGGTCGCTTTGCTGCGAGCGCATGGACTTGACAAGCAAGGGATTGGAGCCGCCGAGAGAGTCGTCGGAAACCCAACCTTGCAGGGAGATGCCGGTCTCGCGGAAGAAGCCGTGAATGTGCAGGAGGTCATGGGCCCCGTGGTGGAGGCGTCCGGCGTGGCAGGCGTCGTAGTAGCCGTAGATGCCGGAGCGATGCCCAGCGGTCTCCCGGGCCGTGTCCAAGCCTTGGTAGCTAGGGTGGGCCCCCGAGAGAAGCAGGCCCCAAAAGAGCCTGCGGAAATAGTAGCGCGGCTGCAGCGGGGGGCTGGCGTATTCCGCCCGATCCTCTTCCAGCACGATCGGCTTTCCGGTGAGTGGTCGCTGGGTCTGGGCGATTTCGCCGGTGACTTGACCCAAGGAGCTCAGCGAGGTCATCCCGCACCACTTCTCCCGGTCGAAAAGAAAGTTGGCGAAGCGCGGCTGCCCGCACGTGATGAGCGAGTGCCAAGGGGCCTGTTCGAAGACCGTCTTGCCCAAGCGGGAGAGGGCTTGCAGCACTACGGCGTTGTCCTTGGTGGGATCGATTTCGCAGGCGAGCGACCAATGGACGTTGGGCAAGGAGCTCAAGCGCTCCAGACAGTAGATGATCGCGAGATGGGTGAGCGGGTCACCTTCCTCGTAGCGAACGAGCTCCTCGCGATCGTTTCCGAAGAGGTTCAGCTGGAACTGGATATGAGGAAAACGAGTCAGGGCGTAGCGCAGGCGATGCTCCACCTCGTCCCAAAACGCCAGATCGAGCTGCTTGCGCTGCGGGTGGAAATAGCTGGCGACGGAGCTGCCGTTGCCCGAGAGCCAGGCCCGCACCTTGGTGATGCCCGCTTGCCCAGCTTGATCGATATAGGCCTTCCAGTTCTTTTCTTCTGGTGAGAATAGGCGCCAAGCGGTGTCGCCCATGTGGAGAAACGGATCTCCGCTGGCGTAGCGAAACTGCCGTTGATCGGCCGGAGCGACCTGCAGCTTCCCGGGAAGCTTGGACTCGTCGGCGAAGAATCGCCCGCTGGCGATGCCCTTGC
The DNA here is from genome assembly GCF_031127815.1 of Pelagicoccus sp. SDUM812003. NCBI lineage: Bacteria > Pseudomonadati > Verrucomicrobiota > Opitutia > Puniceicoccales > Pelagicoccaceae > Pelagicoccus > Pelagicoccus sp. SDUM812003. Next base: position 387,125 of record NZ_JARXHY010000001.1, read on the forward strand.
CGAAAGCGTTTTTCGCCTCCCACGACCATTCTCCAGCCTCCGGCACGTAGCAGCGGGCCTTGGCGTGGCCATCTCCCACCGCGTAGCCGCGGGCGGAGATTTTCACTCCCGACGGGAGGGAGTAGGTGAGCTGGATGGGCAGCGAGGGGATTTTCGCGGTGACGACGTGTTCGCTGGAGAAGGTGAGCTCGTGACATCCGCCTCGGAGAGCGGTCTCGCTTCCGTCGCTGATGATGTCTTGATCGGTGGAGCTGGACATATGTTGGTTTGAGGGGGGGAATTGGATTCCGCAGGCGGAGGAAGGCCGCCCAGTACAAGAGAGAGAGGCTCAGGAATGTCAGTCGATGCGCTGCTCGTCAAACTCGATCATGTCAGCGAAGGAGAGAAGATCGGTACGATCCTCGATGCCCATTTTTCGCTTCGCGTCTTCAAGGGCTTGTCGTCCCATCTCGCTCATGCCCTTTTGCACCAGTTCGCGATTCCACTTCGCGACTCGTAGGTCCTGTGGGAAAAGCTCCGCCAGCTTGCGGTCGATCTCCTCGTCGTTGTCGCTCTCGCGAACGATGTTTTCCACCGCGTCGGGATCAATGCCCAGATGAAGGCAGAGGAAGCGGTCGAAGCCCTTCTTGTAGTTGCGTTGGTAGGACTTGCCGAGCTCTCCCTTGACTGCCTTTTTCGCCTTCGCGATGAAGCGCGGCAGGTGCAGCAGCCCGCAGGAGTGCGGGATGTAGGGTGATGGCAGGTCGTGGTGGACAACGCCGGTATCTGGTCGACTCATAGTGCGTTTCGTTGAGGGAAGGTCAGTGAGCTGAACTGCCCGGCAGGGCGGCGTCAAGCGCTTGGATGATCTGGTCAGCCGGTTCCAGGCCGATGCTCAGGCGTATCAGTTCCGGGCTGATGCCGGCCTTGGCGAGCAGGGCTCGGCCGCTCTCGCTGGTGACGAGGGCGTAGTGGGCCAGGTAGATGTAGGGACAGAGCAGGGTGTCGCGCATGCCGAAGCTGGGCCCTTTCGGCAGCGGCACGGCGTCGTAGAAAGCAGCGAGCGGTCCCGTCAACTCGAAGGAAAGCAGTCCGCCGATCGCGTCCTCGCGGCGGGCAAGCTTCTGGTAGCTGGCTCGGGACTTCTCCTCTCCCGACCAGTAGACCTTTTTGATAGCGGGATGCGCTTCCAGGTAGGCGACGATCTTCTTCGTGGACTGGTTGATCTGCTCTACAATGCTCTCGTAGTGAGGCAGCTGATACGCGATTCGAGATAGGTCGCGAGCGTAGGCCGGCTCGGCGGTTTCGCGAGCCAGGCGCAGGAAATCCTCTCGCAGCGGGCAGCGGCTGGTAGCGGCGATAGCCCCGAGCATGACATCTCCCTCGTGCCCGGCGTATTTGGTCAGACTGTTCACGATGATATCCGCGTAGGGAGCCACATCGATGTTGCGCGGGGAACAGACCGTTGGATCGACGATCAGGTAGATTTGATGCTTTGTCGCCAGATCGCTGATACGCTCGAGATCCATGGTTTGGATCATCGGGTTGGTCGGAGCTTCGGTGACGATGCCCGCTATCTCGTGTCCGCGTTCCTGCAGGGCTGTTTCCAGTTGATCCAGGTCGAAAATGTCGAGCAGTTCGAAGTTCTCGGCATGCTCGCCGCTGAGCTTGTCGAGAATGTGCATGGTGTCGGTGTAGAGCCAGCCGAGCTTCACCCACGCGTTTTTGCCATGCCGAGCTTGCAGGTGGCGAACCGCCTCGAAGGCTGAGAAGAAGGCGTTCATGCCATTGTTCGCCAGGATGAGGTCGTCGGGCGAGCAACTGAAAAGCGGAGCGAGCTGCTCGCGGGCGCTGGCCTCGGCGTCGCCGGCGTACGTCGCTTCGGGCTGGGCCGTCTCCAGCAGGCCCTGGCGGATCAGGTAGTCTTCCGCGGCCCGGCTGGAGAGAAAGCCGCCGATGTGCTGCAGGAAGAGTTTCGCTCGGGTGTTGGCGTCATCGTCGTCAGGTATCCGCAGTCCCGATACGCCGTCGTGTTTCAGGTAGGTCGTTTCGAGCGGCGCGAGGTGTGCCTGCAGTCGCTTCGCCATGCGGTCGGAGGCGGTGAGCCAGATCGCGCTTCGCGGCGAGGAGAACAGGTCCTTCCAGTGTTCCGAAATGGTTTTTAGGTACCGATGCACCACGAAGCGTGGATAGCCGGACTGCAGCTCGGCCATGGTGCTCGGGCGCTTTTCCTCGTAGCCGATCACGTCGTCCATGGTGGGGATGCTGACGGATACGGCGTGTATGGATGCGGGGATACGCTGCCCCAGAGGGAGTTGTTGACCGAAGCTCATAGGATTGGACAGGCGGGTCACTCTAGGAGGAGGGCGCTGCTTGTCCAGAGCGGGATTCGAGGGAAATCTCCGCTCGGAAAGAAAAACGCGCTTTCCCGTTGATGCCCGCTCGAGGCCTTCTATGACCGGTGAGATGAGATTCGTTTCTTGGAATGTGAACGGGATTCGCGCCGCGACGAAGAAGGGCGCTATGGACTACTTCGACGCGTGCGGGGCGGACTTCATTTGTCTGCAGGAAACGAAGGCCACCGAGGCGATCGTGCAGGGGCTGGAGTGGGGCTCGGGGGTCACGGTGATCGCCCACGAGGCGGAAAAGAAAGGCTACTCGGGCACCGCGATCATAGCCAGAAAGGAGCCGGACGCGGTGACTTTCGGATTGGGAATCGAGGACCACGATAGAGAGGGGCGAGTCATCACGGCGGAGTATCCGGACTTTTATCTGGTCACCGTCTATACGCCGAATTCGCAGAACGAGCTCCGGCGCCTCGACTACCGCCAGCGCTGGGACCGCGATTTCCTGGCCTACGTCAAAGGGCTCGAAACGCGCAAGCCGGTTGTCTTCTGCGGCGATCTGAACGTGGCCCACACCGAGGATGATTTGGCGAATCCGAAGTCGAATCGCAAGAACGCCGGTTTCACCGACGAGGAGCGGGCTGGCTTCGACGAGGTCCTTGACGCTGGATTCGTGGACACGTTTCGCCAATTCACCAGCGGCAAGGGGCACTACTCCTGGTGGAGCTACCGAGCAGGAGCGCGGGCGCGAAACGTCGGGTGGCGCATCGACTACTTTCTGGTTTCCCAATCGCTGAAGGACCAGGTGGCTGCATCGAAGATCCACGCGGAGGTGCTTGGGTCGGACCATTGCCCGGTCAGCATGCAGCTCAAGTAGACCGGACGAAGCGGCGGCTCTTCGCTAGGGACGTTCCGCCGCGCGTGGCGCTATCTCCGAAGGAGCATCGGTCAGACTGCGTTCAGCGCTGGGGGGGGCGGCGTCATTTGGCTTCGTCCTGCGACTCCTCGGGCGCCTGGAAGGGCAGGCCGTCGTACAGACGCTCCGGTCTTTCGCGGCGTCGCTTTCGAGCGTTCTGGGGCTTAAGGGCGTAGGATAGGAGCCCGCCCAGAGCGAGACCGATGGCCATGCCGGAAGCCAGTCCAAAGGCCACGCCGAGAGTGGGATGCAGGGGCAAGGCGGATTCCGTTCGAAAGCTGATGAGGAATCCTAGGGCGAGTCCCAGAAGCATGCCGAGGTTGATGCCGATCGGCGTGGGCCGGCGGCGCGCTCGATAGCGGTCGCGCGACCGGTCGGAGAGTCTGACTATCAATAGGTCGTCCATGCTTCCTTTACGTCCTTTTTACTCTAGCGCCGATTTAGGATTTGTCGATCAGGGGGTGAACTAGCCGCGCTCTGGGGGAAGCTTGCGGCGCTGGAGCGGGAGGCCACGCCCTCGCGGCGATAAGTTTTCGCTCAAAGGACTTGCGGAAACCTCTAAGTAGACTACAAATGTAGGAGCCTTGGGCCGCGTGTTGTGTGTGGTGGCCTGAAGTCAGAGAAGACCCCGATCATTTCAGCGTATGAGTGCGGAAGCGGGGTCTTCTCGCTTTTTCGCCTTACGTGTCTCGCTCAGAATAGGCTCGACTTTCTTTCGAAAGAAAATGCTTTAGAAAGTGATGCCCCTCAAGGACGGAAGTTACAAAGGAGCGAATTGGGCCACTCGAACGTCGTTGATCGAAATGCTCAAGCGCCGGGGCCCGTTATCCAGCCAGGATATGGCTGAGGTATTGGGGGTGTCTTCCATGGCGATCCGCCAGCACATGCAGGAGCTGGAGCAGGCGGGCGAAGTCGCCTCGGAAAACCGTTCCCAAGGCAAGGGGCGACCGACCAAGTTCTGGAAGCTCACCGAGCGGGCCAATCGCCATTTTCCCGATCGGCATCGCGATCTGATGGTGGATTTGCTGGGCAATGTGAAGGCCGTGCTCGGCCCGGATGCTTTGGACAAGGTGCTGGACGAGCGCGGCCAGCATCAGGCTTCGTGCTATCGCGAGAAGCTCGCGGGGATCTCCGACCTCAAGCAGCGCATCGAAGGCTTGGCCAAGCTCCGATCGGAGGAAGGCTACATGGCGGAGGTCATGGAGGAGGAAGGAGCGTTTCTTCTGGTGGAAAACCACTGTCCCATCTGCGCCGCGGCCCGCTCCTGCTCCGGCCTTTGCGATCGCGAGCTGCAGGTCTTTCGAAGCGTGCTAGGCGAGCGATGCCGCATCGAGCGAGTGGAGCATCTGCTCAGCGACGGGCGACGCTGCGCCTATCGAGTGGCGCAGCATAACGCCTAGATGGCGTGAGTTCGCGAGGGGCTGTTCTATGCTCCTGCGAAGCTTGGAGGCGCTAGTTGCGGGACGATAGCAACAGGTCGGCGTAGATCGGGAAGCCGATGCACTCGAAGCTGAAGCGGTACTGCTGCGCGGTGCCTGCGGTGCTGATGGCCATGCGCTTGCCCTGCACCACGGTGGGGATGGTCAAGGTGGATGGCAGGCCGAGATCGGCGAGACGATTCTTGAAGGTGCCGGCGAACATGTTGGTCAATTCGCCGCAAACGTCGCGCACCACGTCGTCGTCCAAGTCCTCGCGATCGAGACCGGTGATCTTTTGGGCGGCCTGATAGCCGAAGTTTTCCGACATGAACAGGTAGCAGACGCCGCTGATCTCTCCCGCGAACCCGACCGAGGACGCGAACATGCGCTTGGAATCATCCTTGGCGGGATCGATTTTCGGGCTGAAGGCCTGGGTGCCTGAGTAGGCTTGGTGTCCGAGGTATTTGCATTCCACGCTCATCATCGTATCGATCACCTTGACGAGGGATGAGCTGAGAAATTCGTGTATTTTCTCTACGGGAACTGAGACGGACATGGTTGAATGGAAGGCGTTGATCAGCGGCCGTTTGGGCTAGGGGAGTAGGCGTTGGCGGTCGGCTGTGGTCACGGTGCGGTGGGATGCGCGGGATTTAGATTTAGGAGGAGGTGGCTGATTTGTCGAAGTATCGGAACAATCGCTTCTAACTGAGAGGTTTGCGAGCCTGATTGACTGAATATTTACGGTCAAGATTCGCCTTGGTCGTTGCGGGCGCTAAATGGTCAGGAAGTTGAGGGCGACGCTGGCCAAGCTGAGGAAGATGAAAAAGCCAACGACGTCGGTCACTGTGGTGACCATGATTGAAGACGCAAGCGCTGGATCGACTTTCACGCTGCGCAGCCCGATGGGGACCAGCACCCCTGCCATAGCCGCCGCGATCATGTTCAGCATCATGGCCAAGGCCACCACCGCGCCGATGATCAGATCGCCTCGCCAGAGCCAGGAGACCAGGCCCACCGAAGCCCCGACCACTATTCCGGCTACCAGGCCTACGATGATCTCCTTGCCGAGGACGCGTCGCCATTCGTTGTCTTCGATCTCTCCGAGAGCGAGCGAGCGGACCACGATGGTGAGCGTCTGGGAACCGGCGTTTCCGCCCATGCCGCCGATGATCGGCAAAAAGGCCGCCAGCATGGCGTACTTGACCAAGGTGTCCTCGAACATGGAAACCACCCAGGCGGCCAGAAAGGCGGTGCCTAGGTTGACCAGCAGCCAAGGCACGCGATTCTTGGCGGATCGCGTCCATGGAGTGGTCACCATTTCCTCTCCGCTCAAGCCCACCATGCGCTGCATGTCCTCGGTGGCTTCCTCCTGGATGACGTCGATGACGTCGTCCGAGGTCACCAGTCCGACCAGCTTGCCGAAATCGTCCACAACGGGGAGGGCGAGGTAGTTGTACTTTTGGAAGATGTTGGCGATCTCCTCCTGGTCGGCGTGCACGCTGACCGAGCGTACCTCCTGGATCATCACGTCGCTGACGCTGAGGCGAAGGTCGCGAAACAGCAGGTCGCGCAGGCGCAGCACGCCTTGCAGGCGCTGGTTTTCGTCCACCGCGTAGACGTAGATCGCGTTGTCCTGGTCGTGATCCTCGTCCTTGCGCACGGCCTCGCGGGCGGCGGCCAGGGTCATGGAGGTGAGCACCGCGTTGACCTCCTTGCGCATGATACCGCCAGCGGTATCCTCCGGATAGTCCAGCAGGTCGGTGATCTCCGAGACGTCCTCCGCCGGGAGCTGGTCCATGATGTCCTGCAGGCGCTCGGGAGAGACGTTTCCCAAGGCGTCCGCCGCATCGTCGGAAAACATCTCGGGGATGATTTCCGAAACCCGCTCCAGGCGCATGTTTTCCAGCAGGTTGGTTTGCACCTCCTGAGGAAGCTCGGTGAGGATCTCCGCCACGCGATCGTCCGGCAGCTCTCGCAGGACCTTTCGGATGTCGCCGAGCTCGAGGTCCTCGATCTCCTCCGCGATGTCGCTTGGGTGCATGTCTCTGAGTCGAGTCATGCGTCGTGCGAAGGCGTCGCTCACTTGCTGCTGAGTTGTTTCTTCGCTCTCCTGCATGGAGCTTGTTAATACAAAATGCGGCGCTGGCAGCAAGTCAGCGATTTAGCCCGATGGTAAAAATCCCGATTAGTTCGCCTGCGATTCCTGGAGCTTGTCCTTGCCAGGCGATGCGGGAACGCTTGCCATGATCCTGTATCCGAAATGGCATGCCACACCTTGACGCTAGCTCCTATCGATGTCCTTGGCCCTTGAAGGGGCCGCACTTGGCGACCATCGTTCCCAACGTGTCTCGGCGTCGGATCCGGATCGCCTACAGGCGCGAACGATTGGAGCTGAGCGACGGGGACTTCGTGGACTTGGACACGTGTTCTGGTAGAGACGGAAGCGCCGAGAGCTGCCTGCTGATGCTGCATGGGCTGGAGGGATCGTCCACAGCTCCCTACGTGAAGAGCATGGCGCAGTCCGCGGTCAGGCGCCTGCCTTCGCTCGACGCTGTCGCCATGAACATGAGAGGCTGCAGCGGCGAGCTGAACCGGAAAGCCCGCTTTTATCACAGCGGCGAATCCGGAGATTTGGCGGAGGTGGTTCTGTATCTGGAAAACAGATACGAAACGATCTACCTGCTTGGCTTCAGCTTGGGGGGCAATGTGGTTTTGAAATACGTGGGCGAATTTCCGGATGGAGTTTCCCGCAAGGTGAGAGCGGCGGCAGCCGTGTCGGCCCCTGTGGACCTGCAAGGTTCGGCCAAGCGAATAGGCGAGCGGTCGAACGGCTTCTACATGAAGCGCTTTATTCGCCTACTGAGCGAAAAGATCGAAGCCAAAGCCGAGCTGTATCCAGATGTCATAGACGCTGAAGGCTGTCGCCAGATGGCCAGTTTCGTGGAGTTCGACGGAACGTACACGGCGCCGCTTTGCGGCTTCGCGAGCGCCGAGGACTACTGGAGAAAGTGCAGCGCCCTCAATTGGCTGGCGGACATTCGGGTGCCGGCCTTGCTGCTGAACGCCCTCGACGACCCGTTTCTTTCGGAGGGTTGCTTTCCCGAGGAAACCGCCTCGAGGAGCTCGTTTCTGCACGCATGTTTTCCGCGCCAGGGAGGGCATCTCGGCTTCCCGGGCCGGAGGGTGCGGGGCGAGGCTTGGCACGAGCGGGTGGCTCTGGATTTTCTGTTGGGAAAGCCTTCTGCCTAGATGCCCAGGTCCAGCTGCGACTTGGGCGCGGCGGCTGGAGCGGCGAGGCAGTCCGGACCCTCGCTGCGGTTGTTGTTCACCATGGGGTTGGCGGCTTGGCAGCTCATCAGGCTGGCGTCGAGCGGGGCGAACAGGTGGTTGCGCTCCTCCAGCCCGAGGCGGGCGACGTCGCTCTCCAGCCAGAGTTCGATGCGCTCCGGGTCGAGGATCACCGGCATGCGGTCGTGATACTTCGCCAGCAAGGCGTTGGCGTGGGTGGTGAGAATGGTGTAGCTGTCGATCGTCTCCCCGCCCTCGCTGATCCAGGCCTCCCAGATGCCAGCCATGAGAAAAACGGAATCGTCTTTCATGCTGAAGAAGAACGGAAGGTTCTGTCCGCGCGATTTTCGCCATTCGTAGAAGCCGTCGGCGGGGATCAGGCAGCGCCGGCGCTGGTAGGCGGCTCGATAGGCGGGCTTTTCCGCTACGGTCTCCGATCTGGCGTTGATCATGGGGGAGAGGGTCCGAGCGGTTTTGGCCCAGCTCGGGATCAGTCCCCAGCGCATCTGGCAGACCTCCAGCTCGTAGGAAGCGTCGTAGCGCTTGCGCAGCACCGGAGTGGTCTGAGTGGGGGCGATGTTGTAGCGAGCGCTTTGAGCCAGGCAGTCGACGTCCGTTTGCGAAAGGGCGTAGCTGCCGTTTTTCGCGACAACTTGGGTCAAGCCTTTTCGTAGGGTGTATCGGCCGCACATAGTTGGTAGGAACAGTGGGCGCACGCTCCCTTTTTTACAACGTTGGAATTGCTCAAAAACGACTGCCGATGCGCGGTTCGCGGCCGGGTCTGGCGGCGGGACCTGGCTAGTCCAGCTCGGTTTCCGGTATCAGCTTGTGAATAGGGGAGCTAGCTCGCTTCTTGGCCCGCTGGGCGCGCTTGTTCACGATGCTCAGGGCGGCGATGCGGTAGGCTTCGCCGAGAGTGGGGAAATTCATAATGTTCTCCAGATAGGTATCGACCTCGTTTCCGTTGATGATGGCCATCTCGCCGACGTGGATGAGGTCGGTCGCCCCTTCCGAGACGATGTGGACGCCGAGGATCTTTTTGCCTTCCGGGTCGGAAATGATCTTCAGCATCCCGTCCTGGATGCCGGCGATCTGTCCGCGGGCGACTTCGTCGAAGTCTGCTCTGCCAATGATGATGTCGTCTCCGTACTGCTCTCGGGCCTCTTCCTCGGAGAGTCCCACCGATGAGAGCTCTGGCACGGCGTAGATGCCGATGGGCACGATGTTGATCTGATGGGAGATGTTCTCGCCAGCGATCGCGCAGGCGGCACGGCGTCCTTGTTCCATGGATACGGATGCCAAGGAGGGCGGTCCGATGACGTCGCCCACGGCGTAGATGCCGGGCACGCTGGTCTGGTAGGTTTCGTCGACCTCAATGGTCCCGTTGCGGCCGGTTTTCATGCCAAGCGCCTCGAGGTTTAGCGTTTCGGTGTTGGCCAGTCGACCTTGAGCCACCAGGAGCTTGTCGCTTGCGATTTCCTTGCCGTTGTCCAGTCGAGTGACGGTTTGAAAGCCGTTCCACTCGACTTCGTCCACGCGAGCGTTGCCGATGTAGGTGCCGCCGTTTCGCGTGAAATGGTCGAGGAACTTGCTAGTGAGCTCGGGCTCCATGAACATGAGCGGTCTCGGCGTACGGTCGATCATGGTGACCTGAACGCCGAGTAGTGAAAAAATGGATGCGTACTCCGAGGCGATGACTCCGGCGCCGATGACGGTGAGCGATCGCGGCAGGTAGATCATGCTGAGGATGGAATCGCTATCGAGGATGTGCTCGTGATCGACCGGGATCTGCTGCGGGGTGCGGGGACGCGAACCGGTGGCGATGACGGTGTTGCGGGCTCGCAGGGTGATCTTTTTCCCTTTTACGGTGGTGACGAGGACCGTGTGCGGGTCCACGAAACAGGCCCTCCCCTGAAAGAGTTTTCCGCTGTTGATTCCGAGGTATTCGGAGATGAAGCCGGTGTAGGACTGGAGCACGGTATCGAGCCGTCTCATCAAAGTGGATACTTCCATATCCTCTTTGAGCTTGAAGTCGAAGAAGTCGGCGTTGCGGCGAAGGGTGGCGATGGTGAGGGCCGCTTCGCGCAGGGTTTTGCTGGGGATGGTGCCGAGGTGCACGCAGGTGCCGCCCACGGCGCGTTCGCGTTCGACGATAGCTACTTTGAGGCCGCGCTTGGTCGCTTCGGTGGCCGCTTTTTGGCCTCCGGGGCCGGATCCGATTACGATAAGGTCGAAGGTTTGGTCGATGTTCATAGCTCCATTGCGGCGACGACGCTTTTCACGTCGTCCTTCTTTTGCAGCAGGTCCTGGAAGTCGTCCGGATAGAGATTGAGGAATTCCAGAACGGGATCCTTCGCTAGTTCGATGGCGTTGAGCTTGGCGGGACTGATGAGCCAGCTGGCGAGGAGTTGAGACAGGTAGGTCGCTGCGGATTCGTCTTTGAAGTTTGGGGCGCCTTCGTATTTGCTGAAGAAGACGGTGGTGACCTGAAGCTGCTTGGGCAGTTTCCAGTCGATGGCAACTTTGGTGGCTATCTTGGAATGGAGCATGCCTACGATCTGGGCGACTTCCCGATCGGCGAGCGTGATCTCCTTCCGTTTTTGAACAGTCGAGATGAGTTGGAGACAGATGGGCTTGCCCACGGAGTGGAGCAGCCCGCAGAGAAATTGGCCTTCGACGTTGCGGCGTCGTTTGCGTGCGATTTCGCGGCCGTAGGCAGCCGAGGCGAGGGCGTGCTTGAGCAGGCCTTTGATATGGGCTTCGAAACCGGGCGCCTTGAAGATGTCGCTCTGAATGGAGACCGCGATGGCGATTTCCCCCAGCAGCTTCATTCCCAGTCGAGTGACCGCTTGCTGGAGGGAGACGATCGGTTCGCCGCTGGTGTAGGATGCGGAGTTGGCGATGCGCAGGACATGGGAGGCGATGGACTGGTCGCCGTGAATCAGCTTGGAGAGCTCCTTCATGTCGGCGTTCGGGTCGTTGGTCAGGCTGAAGATCTTGCTGGCGACCTGTGGAATGACTGGCAGCTCTAGCTTGCCGCTGCGAATGCCCTCGATGATCGCGTTGGCGACGATCTGCTTAGGGGAGTAGGAGTCGGTTTCGTGTGGGTTGGTCGACATGCGAGCGGCGTACTCGTGAGGAGGAGAGTCGGTGTATCGGTTTTCTGGCTTGGAGGTGGTCGGTTCTATTCCGTTTCGGCGCGAACTTGGTTTGGATTAAGTAAAAAACACCATCGAAGCCTAGAGGGTGTTAACCTAATTCCTAGGCTAAGGCAATCGGGTCCAGCGGCTTAGCGGCGAGGTTTACATTTCTTAATCATTTGTGAGCGCCTCTCGGGTTTCAGTGGGACGAATTAGGGACGATTGAAAAGCATTCCCGTGTCACTGCGGGATTCTCAGCCGCTGCCTCAGTTCATCACGACTATGCCCGACACCGACGCTCCAGTAGATCATTTCGACAAGCTCGCCCGCAACGCGGTGGTGAAGGTTTTCGACGCGATGGCGGGGGAGAGCGTCACCTACCTCGACTACAGCTGCCTGCTGACCGGCAGCAAAGGCGATTTTCTGCGCCGCCTGCCTTTGGAAAAAGGGGTCTATGCCATCGCGGTAGGCTTCTTTGGCGACGTCGATGGAAAAGTGATGCTCATCCTGCCGCACGCGGTCGCGGAGCGCATCACCCTGGATCTCTACGAGGCCAAGAGCCTGGACTGGATCGAGGGGGATTCGGAGGAAACGCTGCTGGATACCATGGGCGAGATTGGCAACATGCTCGCCGGTCTGGTGAAGGGAGGGCTCACCCACACCTATCCAAAGTTGATGCTTAAAACTCCTAAGGTTCTGACTAACAAGCGATTGAAGGTGGACAACTCGAAACTGAGCATTCGTCGCCAGTACCTGTTCGAGGGATTCGGCACCAAGCTGATGATCGACTTCTGCCTGGAGTAGGCATCCGTTGGGATGGCGAGCGCCTTGCCTAAGCTGCGAAGGCCGAGGGCGGTTCGCTGCGCGGCATTTTCAAGTTGTTGGCTTGGCCAAGTTTAAGCTTTTTGTAAGCTTTCAAATGGGATTTGACGCTGCCTGCAAAGCGTCTCACCTATTGCACTTCCGATGCGGGTTTTTACAAATGAGGCTGCCACAGTGAACGCCCTAAGGCGAGCTGACGAGCGTTTGCTGGTCGAGTCGTGGGACGATCCGCTGGCCTTCGGCCGTTTGTTTTCCGCTCTCGACCTGGACGCGTACGCGACCTCTCGAGCTCAGGTCTTTTCCGCGGCGGGATGGGACGAGGATGGCGTGGCGGAAGCGGATCTGATGCTGCGCAATGAGGCGCTGAAGGAGGCATTGGAGTCGGGGGAAGACATTTACCTGCTGTTTGGCGGCTCCTTGCTGGACCAGCTGCAGCTTTCCCAGATTCTGTTTTGGCTCTCCTTTCATTCGGAACGGGCTCTCAAGCAGGTTCGCGTGATGGTCATCGATGGACCGCTTTGCGTTTTCGAGGAGGGGGCGTTGCTCGAGGTGGCCCGGGAAGGGGAGGCGCTCGATTTTCCGATGCTGGACGCTTATCGAAGCGCTTGGATGGCAGTGACGGCTCCAGATGTTTCCCATGTCGAGTTCGCGTATCGCCGGCTGCAAAGCGGTCCGTGGTCGTCGCTATGCGCCGCCTTGGAGCGTTGGCTGCAGGAGCTGCCCAGCTCGGAAAACGGGCTTTCCATCTCTCAATGCCAGATTCTGGACGCGGTGCGTTTGGGTATCGGGTTTCCGCAGGAGCTTTTCGAAGCGGTGGATCAGACCGAAGCGGCGAGCTTTCGAACCAATTGGGAGTTCTGGCAGTTGCTCGATCACCTGTGTTCGGGCCAGGATCCGCTGCTGGCGGTGGCCGGCGGGAGGCCGTTTCTTTGTCCCCCTCGAGCTTTGGCGTGGATCCCGTTTCACGATCAGAAGCTGGAGTTGACCGAGCGTGGACGCGCCCTGCTGGATGGCAGGGGCCATTTGATGGATGGCGAGGTCGTGGAACGCTGGCTGGGCGGAGTGCGCATTTCCGAGGAGTCGCGCCGTTTTTGGGATTACGCGACGCGGGCGGTGGTTTCGCAACGTCGTCCGACAGTCCCGACAGCCTAGGTCTTTTCGAGATTTGGCTAGGCCGACGCCGCTTTCAGGCAGATCTGGTCGATCAAGGCGACGATCTGTTCCACGTCGGGTTTCGCCAGCTGGGCGTCCGCTCCGACCGAGGCGCACTTGGCGCTCATCTCCTTGTTGATGAGGGAGGAGTAGACGATGACCTTGGGAGGGTCTTTCTTGCAAAGTTCGGCCTTGATACGTCGGCAGAGTGTGAGTCCGTCCATCTGCGGCATTTCGATGTCGGTCAACACCAGGTCGTAGGGGCATTCGCTGGGGTCGTCCTGAGCTTCGATCATCATGGAGAGGTGTCGAAAGGCCTCGAGCCCGTTTTCGAAGGCGTCGATTTGCAGGTAGCCGGCATTGCGCACGATGTCGGTGGTGATGTTGCGCACCATCTTGGAATCCTCCGCGTAGAGGATGCGGACGCTGTCGCGGCCTTCCAGAGGCCCTTCGAGCGGATCCAGAGGCTTGACGGGGCGGTGGGCGCTGGGGAAGTAGGTCAGCATCAGTCTTTCCAGATCCAGGATGATGATGATGTTGTCGTCCAGGGTCACTGTGCCGGTGGAGAATCCTCCAGCCGATTCGCCGTTCACCTTTTCTCCCAGCGGCTCGAAATCTTCCCATGAGGTTCGGTGGATCTTGGAGATGCCGTCGATGAGGAAGGCTGTGGTTTGCTTGTTGAAGGTGGTGACGAGAATGAGCTGTCGGTCCGGGTTGACGGCGTTTTCGTCGTAAGGGACGCCCAGGGCCGCTTTGAGGTCCATCAGCATGACGGGCTTCTGGTGGATATGGATCATGCCCAAGGTCGCGTGCGGGGCCTGGGCCACCTTGGTGACCTCCACGCTGGCTCGGGACAGAACGCGTTGCACCTTGGAGACGTTGATGCCGTAGCTGATGTCGCCGAGGAAGAATTCTATAAATTCCACCTCGTTGGTTCCGGATTCCAGCAAGATGGCGTCTCGAGAGGTAGCGGGAGCGTTCATTTCTAGTGTCGCGAAGGTCGGGGATGGGAACGGGGCAAGGCGCGATTCGGGGATTCTTCTATCGGATGCTTGCCCTGGGCGTTTAGGAAAAATCCTTGCATGAGCGAGGATTCGCCCTCGGATCCCTTAGGAAAGACACTTGGAAGACCGTTTCGGGGTCGATTTTCCGCAAAGGCTGCACAAGTTACGCCAGCACGAATGGACAAATACACAGTAGGACAGCGTTTTGTGAGCGAACCGGAGCCGGAGCTGGGCTTGGGCATGGTGAGCGAAGTGGATGGCTATCGGGTTTCCATCAGTTTTCCCTCCTCGGGCGAGCAGAGGATCTACGCTGCCGGGACTCCCGTGCTCAAACGTGTCGTCTACCGAGCTGGCGAGCGGGTCAACACCCGTGATGGAGCGAGTTTCACCGTGGAGACGGTGCAGGAAGTCGATGGGCTGCTCGTTTACACCGGCGAAAACGGATCCGCTAGGGAGGACCAGCTCTCGGAGGCGGGCGGCTTCAGTCACCCTCAGGATCGTCTGATGGGAGGGCAGGTCGACGGGCGCGAGGTGTTCGAACTGCGGTATCGAGCCCTGAAGACGCAAAACGCGCTGCGCAGCTCCGATTTGCGCGGCTTTTTCGGGGGTCGCGTGGATTTGATCCCCCATCAGTACTATATCCTCAAGGAAGTGTCGGAGCGGCAGCTGCCGAGGGTGCTGCTGTCGGACGAAGTCGGCCTGGGCAAGACCATCGAAGCCTGCTTGATCCTGCAGCGTCTGCGCTCGGTCGGTCGGGCCAGCCGGGTTCTCATCCTGGTTCCGGAACCCTTGGTGCACCAGTGGTTCGTGGAGCTGCTGCGCCGCTTCAACCTGTGGTTTAGCATTTTCGACGAAACGCGTTGCCAGGCGCTCGAGGCCAGCAACGAAGGGGGAAACCCGTTTCTCGATGAGCAGCTGGCTCTGTGCAGCGTGGAGTTCCTCGCCGATAGCGAGGTGCGCTCCGAGCAGGCTATCGAGGCCGGCTGGGATATGGTGATCGTCGACGAGGCCCACCACCTGGAGTGGAGTCCCGAGCAGGCGAGCCCGGAATACGCGCTCGTCGAATCGCTGGGCAGCCGCAGCCAAGGCCTGCTGCTGTTGACGGCCACGCCAACCCAGCTCGGCTTGGCTGGCCACTTCGCCCGGCTGCGTCTGCTCGATCCGGATCGCTATTCGGATCTGGCGTCCTTCGAACAGGAGATGGCGGGGTTTGAAACGGTCGCCACGATCGCCGGCAAGGTCATCGACCAGGAGAAGCTCGACAAGGAGGACGCCGCGGCATTGCAGGAGATCTTCCGGCGCGATCCGGCCGGATTGGCGAAGCGCTTGTCCGACTTGAAGGCCGGCAAGCGGGGCTCTCGGGAGTCGCTGCTGAAGGCCCTGCTCGACGAGCATGGCACCGGTCGGGTGGTCTTTCGAAACACGCGCGCCGCCATGACCGGTTTTCCGAAGCGTCAGTATTGTCCGGCTCCTTTGGAGTCGGGTGAAAATCAAGCGCTGCTCGAGCATCTCGCCAAGGAGCTGGCGGTGGAAGCCAGCGGCGACGAGAGCGGCATACGCTACAACTTCAAAGGCGATCCCCGCATCGAGTGGCTTGTATCCTTTTTGCGGGCGCGCAAGGACGTGAAGGTCCTGCTGATCTGCAAGACGCGACTGAAGGCCATGGCGGTGGAATCGGCCCTGCGCGAGTCGCTCAATGTGAAGATCGCCCTCTTTCACGAGGAGCTGCAGCTGGTGCAGCGCGACCGCAACGCGGCTTGGTTCGCCGAGCCGGATGGGGCTCAGATCCTCATCTGCTCGGAGATCGGTAGCGAGGGCCGCAACTTCCAGTTCGCCCATCACCTGGTGCTTTTCGACCTGCCGATCAACCCCGGCCTGCTGGAGCAGCGAATCGGCCGCCTAGATCGTATTGGTCAAACCAGTACGATTCAGATCCATGTTCCCTACGTGGTAGGTTCGGCGCAGGAATGGGTCGCGGAGTGGATCCACCAAGGGCTTGATGGCTTCGAAACCTGCGTGCACGGGGGGAGCGAGTACTTGCAGGCGTTTGGCGAACGGGTGGTGTCGTTGGCTATCGAATACGGAAGGACAAGGAAGAAGAATCGCGACAAGCTGGAAGCCTTCATCGAGGAGACGGAAGCGTTTCGCGAAAAGCTCTCGGCTCGATTGAGGAAAGGTCGCGATCGATTGCTAGAGCTGAACTCCTTCGACAAGAACGTGGCGAGTGACGTGATTTCTCGGATACGCAAAGCTGAGAGCGATTCGAACCTGAAGGAGTTTCTCTACGAGCTGCTGGAGTTTTACGGCGTGCGTGTCGACGAGCAGGAAGGGGGGGATGTCGCTCTTGATCCCTCGCACGCCTTCGTGGAGGCGTTTCCCTCGCTCCCGGCCGACGGGGCTCTTGCTACCTTCGATCGGAGCCGAGCCATCGCCCGCGAGGACATGATGTTCGTTTCTCCCGATCATTCGCTGGTTTTCGACGCGATCGACTTGCTGACGAATTCGGAGAAGGGCGTGAGCTCGTTTTGTATCTACGAAAGCTATACGCCAGGCTTGAGTCTGGAGCTGATCTTCGTGCTGGAAACGGTGGCCCTTTCGAAGCTGCATGTGGACCGGTTTCTTTCTCCCACGCCAGTGCGTGTGGTGGTCGGCATTCGGGGCGATGATCTGACCGGCGAGCGCGACATGGCTTGGGCCGAGGCCCATCTTGAAGACGGGGACATCAATCGTTTTCTGGAACGGCCGGGTTTCAATCGAGAGTTCCTCGAGGCCATGGTCGGCGGAGCGGAGGAGATCGCGGAAAAGCACGCCAAGCGCCTGAAAGCCGCCGCTAAGGCCGCCGCCAAGAAACGGCTCGGCGACGAGCTGCAGCGCCTGCGCGATTTGCAGAAGATCAACGACAACGTGCGTCTGGAGGAAGTGCAGACCGCTGCGAAAGAGCTGTCAGGCGTGCTGGGCGCTATTGAGGAAGCCCGACTCCGTCTGGATTCGCTGCGCCTGGTGGTCGAGGGCGAGGTGGAGGATCTGAAACCGCTCTAGAGACTGGGAACTGCGTTTCACCTTAAGCAACTTCTGGGTATGATATTGCAAGTTAGGTGTTTGCAGCGATGAGCTTGTCGCGCTAGAGTCTTGATTTTCCGCTTTTCCTGCATTGTGGAGGGCGGCCTCTCTAGTTGAAACGGATCATGAAGAAGATCGTACTGATAGGTGATCAGGTGTGTTCGGACTACACCCTGGTGTTGCGAAATATCCTCAATGGGAAAGTCGAGCTTTGGGGCACGGATCTAGCGGTGGGCTCCACGGTGGGAGCCCTTGCTGGCTTGCGCGAGTGGGTGCTCAAGTGGCAGCCGGACTACGTGCTCATCCAGACGGGCATTCTCGATACGCGGCAGATCTGCTTCGGTGACAAGGAGCGCGTGCTTCCGCTGAAGTCCTTCGAGCGAAACGTCAGCGCCATCCTGCGCGTCATCCTGGAGCGCAGCACCTCGGTGCCGATCTGGGTGACCACCACGCCAGTGGACGTGCGCCGGGTGGAATCGCAGGAGGAGTTCGGCTACGACAACGAGACCATCTCGCTCTACAACGAGGAGGCCAAGGCGGTGGCCCGGCGTCTGGGCGTGGAGGTGCTGGACCTCTACGGCATCGTCAAAGCGGCCTCGCGAGCGGACTCCTGGCGCCCGGCGGGCATTTGTTTCGACGAGCGCGCCAGCGATTTCATCGCGGAAACCGTAGCCCAGAAGCTGCGCTCGTTTTGCGATCTGGACTAGGTCGAAAAAGGTTAAGAAGCCTAGGGTTTCTGTCGATGCCTTGAGAGACCTTTGAAGTCAAAATGACACCTCATCAAAGCCTATTGAAACCCGCTCTCCTCGAAGAGCTGAGCAACGGGCACTATCGTTTGCTCAATGCCGAGAATCCCCAGGATCTCGTTTCCGATATCGAGTTCAACAACCGGAAAGCCGCCCGAAATTGGGCCAGAAGCAGAGGTTTCGTGCTGGAGAGTCCCTCTCTTAACGATGCCGATGTGAGCGGTTTAAACTGAAACTCCTCTCGTCCTCACCGTTCGCTGCGTCCGGCTTTCCTTGCATGGAGTCGGGCGTTTTTTTTGTGCGGCTCTCGTCAAAGCTGAGGCGCGAGCGTGTCCGGTCGTAGCCCGGAGCTGCAGCCCGGAGCTGCGTCGCAAGCGCTAGACGGCTGCCTGGAGGCGGGCGGCGAAACGTCAAAAAGCTCTCAAAATGAGCGATTTCCTCTATTGTTAAGTTGCGGGAATTCGCTATGATGCTGAGCGAATGTCCTTTGAGAGCGCCGTCCCCTTGAATCGATTTGCCTATCCGCAGTCCAGCGGAGGCGAAAGCGTGGCCGCGTCGCAACCGCCCAAGTCAAACCGCGTTTCCGCTTCGCCGCGGCAGTCGGTGAACATTTCGGAGGAAACCATGATGCGTCTGGCCCGCTCGAAGCTCGCGCGAGCCATGACGCGCAAGCTGGCCTACAACCAGCAAGGAGCCATCGAAAGCCGGCTGCCCGCCGGTTCCCAGTTCTCCGCCAGAGCGTGAGGACATGGCGAGCGGGGGGATTCGCATCCTTGCTCGAAGCGAAAAACGGGCCCTGTTTCTTCCCGAGGGCGCGGGATGTTTGAGTTTGTGCTCGTAGGGCGAGTCGTTTTGAGTTCACGGCGAAATCTCCCTTTTCCTCATGGATATCAATAGCCTGCTCTATTCTCTGGGCCTGTCTGGTTTTTTCGCCTCCCGCGCCTTTCTCCCCGCATTCGCCTCGGCTCTGGTGGCCAAGTACGGAAGCTCGCTGCCGTTTTTAGGCGACATCGAGTTTCTGCAGAAAATGTCCGACGCTCCGCATTGGTTCACCAACCCCATGGTAGTCTGGGGATTGGGCATCCTAGCTGCCGTCGAGCTGATTGGCGAGAAGTCGCCCGACGTGCGGCAGATCATGGACGAGGGCATGACCTACGTAAAACCGGCCCTGTCCGCCGCCACCAGTTTCGGGCTTCTCAGCGCCACGGACGTGGAGGCGGTCAACGAAGTGATCTCTCACGCCGGGATCCTCGATACGATCCCCGCTTTGATATCGGCGGGAGCCACCTATTTTCTGGCGAGCACGCGTCAGGGAGTGGTGGAGATTCTCAACGATGCGGACGAGGACGACACCTTGGGAATCCGCGGCTTCATCAGCTGGTGCGAGGAGTTTTGGGCCTTGTTCGGCGTCTGGATTCTTATCGCCCTGCCGGTGGTGGTGGTGGCCTTGCTCGGTTTCGTCTACGGCGTGCTTTGGATGATCCGCAAGCGTCACGAGAGCAAGATGGAAGCGGCCAAGATCGAATGCCCCTCCTGCCAGACCCGTATCCATCCCTTTGCTACGGCGTGCTATTCCTGTGGCCATGTTCAGGAACGTCCGAAGAAGCTGAGTTTCCTTGGGGGCATTCAGGAGGAAACGGAAAGCGATCCGGTCGCCCAGAAGGTCAGGCTGCTCGAATTGCGTCGATCCCCGCTGTCCGGCGATCGAGCGGAAGAAAAAGGTGTCGATGCCAAATGCGAGACGGATGGCGTGACGCTTCTTGGCGACAAGGAGCTAACCGGCAAGTACTTGGAGAGGGTCGACGCTCGGCTGTTCCCGGTCATGCTGTTCGGAGCCCTGTTCAGCCTGATACCCGGTTTGGGGCTGATCATTGGCGTCATCTACTACCGTTTCCAACTCGTCGCTCCGTATCGCCGCTACCTTCCGTGGAAGAGGGGCTTCGTGGTCAGGTGGCTGATCCGCTTGGTTTTCATCTTGCTGGTGATTCTGCAGTTCGTGCCGGTAGTCGGAGCGGCGGCAGTGCCTCTGATGGCATTTATCAATCACCGCTTCTATCGTTCAGCCTTCCGTTCGGAGCTGCTGAAAAAAGGCATGCTGCCAGCTTAGAGAAACGGGACGGCGCTAGCTTGCCTTAGCTGGCGAGGGCGCCGCTGATCTGGTAGGCCGAAGCGATCCGCTTGGCGATGCCGGCGCCAGGCCCGCCAGTCGGGTTGGCTTGACCGGCGCTCGTCGCGGCGCCGAGCTGGCGAATGTCGCTTATATCGCTTTCGCTGTCAAAGGACGCGGCAGCTCCAGCGGGCTGCTGCTCGCCTTGCTCGCTAGCCTTGGCGTTTTTCTTCTGCGTCGCCTGCTGCTCCATTGACGAAGCGGCGGAAGCCACCTTCAAATCCTGACCTGAAGGATCGGCAGGAGCCAGGGCCGCGGATCGGATGGCTTGGGCCTTGCGAATGGTTTCCTCCGGAGTGCGTCCGGGAGAGGTGTCGATTTTTACGTTTCCCCCGATGGCGTAGTTCTTTCCATCCGGGCCAAGCTGGTAGACGTAGTTCGGACCGCCCATGGCGAGACTGCCAGCGGCCGCCATGTGGGCCTGCTCATGGGCGCGGACCTCGGCATCGCGAGCTTTCAAATCCTCGACCTGCTTCTGCTCGTCCGGCGTGAGTTTCTTGGCGCCGGCTCCCTTTGATTCGGAGGCGGCTCCTTGGGCGTCTTTTTCCTTCTCCCCGTAGAGCCCCGTTTGGGCGCGACCCTTTTCCTGCCGCGGGTCCAAGGTCTGCGAAGACCCTTGGCCGTAGCGGCCGTTCGTCCCGAAATGGGCGACGGAAGCGTTGGAGACGGATGCGATCATGGTGCGAGGAAGCGTTAGCGTTCCATCTCAAAGATCGGCATCCCCGCGAAAACCTTAAATTTGCGCCCCGAAAACCGCTCCAACGCCACGCTGCGCAACTATTATTTGTAACGTTGCAGATATTGGTTGCGCCAGAGGCGGGCGCGAGAGAGGAGCGATGGAGGGGGAGGGCTGTAAAATTGCAGAGCCGCCGGGCGGACCCGACGGCTCTGGTTTCAATTGGGATGTTAGTCCCGGTTATTTTCTTTTTTAAGTCTACCTCACCGATCCCTTACGCGTGTGAGCGTTTCCCTTGCGAGCCTCGCTTCGAAGCGATGCTCCCTGCGCCTTGTTCAAGCTTCGCCATGAAGGCCAGCGCAGCGACGACCGCGAAGCTAGCGGTCAAGATCTTGGATCCCGTGTAGAGAGCCAAGAGGCCGAGCAACGCGAAAAGGGCGATGACGGCAGCTATCATTATGTTTCTGGTGTAGTGTAGGTTCATTTTGTCTGTCAGTGTTGCTGACGTGAGAATACTATCATAAGGCATTTATAAGTTGAAATACTTAATACTTATGCAAACCATAGGAAACGACTATGGAATTGCATCAGCTAAAGTACTTTCTAGCGGTGGCGGAGGAGGGAAACTTCACGCGAGCGGCGGAGAAGTGTTTCGTTTCCCAGCCCTCGTTGAGCGCTCAGATCATCAAGCTGGAGGGCGAGCTGGGGCAGAAGCTTTTCAATCGGCTCGGTCGAAAGGCGGAGCTGACGCAGGCGGGCCGCTTTCTGGAGTCGCGGGCCCGCACCATTCTGATGGAGGTGGAGAACGCCCAGCGTCAGATCAAGGAGAGCGCCGAGGAGATCACTGGAGTGGTGAAAGTGGGGGTGACGCCTTCGGTGACGCCCTATCTGATCCCGCCTGCCTTATCGATCTGTCGAGAGCGCTATCCGAAGCTTCAGATCCACATTCAGGAGAACTTGCGACGGCGGCTGATCGACGAAGTGGTGCAGGGGCATCTCGAGGTGGCGATCAGTTCCTATACGGGAGACACGCCGATCATCGATGCGGAGCCGCTCTTGCAGGAGGCTTTGGTGCTAGCGGTTTCGGCCAAGCACCCGCTGGCCTCGCAGAAGGAAGCGATTTCCATCAACGATTTCAAGGACGAGCCATTGGTGCTGCTCGGTGAGTCGGCTACGCTGGGCGACAAGGTTTTCGACTTCTTCGATAGAATGAAGATCGAGCCCAAGGTGGTGGCGCTCTGCTCGCAGGTGCGTTCCTTGAAGGAATTGGTGAACTTGGGAATCGGGGTGGCGATCCTCCCGGAAATGGCGATCGATGAGACGCAGCCGTTCAACATCGTCTACCGCTCGCTGGTATCGGCCCGCATGAGCCGCTTGCTCTTCGCCCTGACCCATGCTCGACGCTATCTGAGTCCAGGGGCGCGTGTATTCATCGATCTGGTACGCGAGGTGGCGTACGATCGGGGGAAGTAGGCAAAGAAAAAGCGACGGTGGTGAAACCGTCGCTTGAAAAGGTTCTGTAGGTCGCCGCGTTGAGGCGACTGTTTCTGGCGGGTCGGCGCCCCGCCCTACAGGGGGTGGCTTACGCTTTGACGAATTTGGTCCATTTGGCCTTCGCCTTGGAGGACTTCACCGCCGTTTCGATAAACGCCATGCCTTCCACGCCGTCTTCGATGTTGGGGAAGTCGAGGTTCTTGGGCATCTTTTTGCCGTGCACTTCCGCGTCGATGGCCTTGGCGGCCGCCATGTAGATATTGGCGAAGGCTTCGATGAAGGCTTCGGGATGGCCGAAGGGTAGGCGGGTGTTGTCCTGGGCGGCCTTGGAGAGGTAGTCGTTTCCGCGGCGGAGGATCTGGCGAGGCTTGTCAGGATATTTCACTACAAGCTCGTTCGGATGCTCCTGATGCCATTCGAGGGATGCCTTTTCGCCGTAGATGCGGATGTTCAGGTTGTTTTCCTCGCCGCCGGAAATTTGCGAAGCGTGCAGGATGCCGCGGGCTCCATTGTCGTAGTGCACGAGGATGTTGCCATCGTCTTCCAGCAAGCGGCCGGGAACGAAGGTGGTGAAGTCGGCGCAGAGTTCGGTGATCTTCAAGTCGGTGATGTAGCGAGCAAGGTTTTCGGCGTGTGTACCGATATCTCCAATACAGCAGGACGAGCCGGCCCGCTTGGGATCGGTACGCCAGGCGGCTTGCTTCTGGTCTTCCTTTTCGAGGGCGGAAAGAAGCCAGCCCTGCGGGTACTCGACCACGATCTTGAGAATCTTGCCCAGCTTGTTCTTCTTCACCAATTCGCGGGCTTCCTTCACCATCGGATAGCCGGTGTAGTTGTGGGTGAGGGCGAAGACTTTTCCGGACTTCTTGACGATGGCGCGCAGCTTTTTGGCCTCGGCGAGGGTCAGGGTCATGGGCTTGTCGCAGATGACGTTGAAGCCCGCTTCGAGGAAGGTCTTGGCCACGTCGAAGTGCATGAAGTTCGGGGTGACGATGGAAACGAAGTCGATGCGCTCGTCGGCTGGGAGGGCGGCTTCCGTTTCCGCCATTTCCTTGTAGCTGCCGTAGCAGCGTGCGGGATCGATGTAGAGCTCCTTACCGGAGGCTTTGGAGCGTTTGGCATCGGAGGAGAAGGCTCCGGCGACCAGTTCGATCTGTCCGTCGAGGTTTGCGGCCGCGCGGTGAACGGCGCCGATGAAAGCGCCTTGTCCGCCGCCGACCATGCCCATGCGTAGTTTTCTTTTCATTACAAAATCTTTGGGTACTGGGTGTTTGGTTTTGGGTGATGGGGAGAGCGCGTGCCGGGGACGTCACGCGCCACCGTTGCTATTGCTTTTCCTTGTCGAAGGCGGCGTCGAAGGCCACGTTGCTGCTGGGGAAGTCGCAGGCGCGCACGAAATCCGATGCTTCGCTGGCGCCGTGTACGCGGTCCATGCGGATGTCTTCCCATTCCACGGAGAGCGGACCCGCGTAGCCGATGTCGTTGAGGGCGACGATGATTTCCTCGAAGTTGATATCGCCGTGGCCGAGGGAGCGGAAGTCCCAGTAGCGCTTGGGATCGCCGAAATTGGTGTGTCCGCCGAAAACGCCTACCGAGCCGTCGCCGTGGCCCCACCAGACGTCCTTCATGTGCACGTGGTAAATGCGATCCGAGAATTCGCGAATGAAGCGCACGTAGTCCACGCCCTGGTATCCGAGGTGGGATGGGTCGTAGTTGAAGCCGAAACGCTTGTGTCCCTTGACCGCTTTGATGGCGCGGCGCGCCGAGGCGGTGTCGAAGGCGATTTCGGTGGGGTGAACCTCGAGAGCGAAATTCACGTTCACCTTGTCGAAGGCGTCCAGGATAGGGATGAAACGCTTGGCGAAGTCGGCGAAGCCTTTGTCCAGGAAGGCCTGATCGGTGGGTGGGAAGGCGTAGAGGGCGTGCCAGATGGAGGAGCCGGTGAAGCCGTTGACCACCGCGGGAAAGTCGTCGGTCTTGCCTCGGCCCGGCTTGCAGTCGAAGAACTTGCGAGCGGCTTTGGCGGTAAGGATGAGGTTTTTCGCGGCGCGTTTGCGAACGCCTTCGGGATCGCCGTCGCCCCAGATCTCGGGGGAAAGAATGGCCTTGTGGCGCTCGTCGATGTTGTCGCAGACCGCTTGGCCGACGAGGTGGTTGGAAACGGCGTAGCAAGTGAGGCCGTTTTCCTCGAGCAGTTCCCAGAGCTCCTGGCAGTATTTCTTGCTCTTGGCGGCTTGGGCCACGTCGAAGTGGTCGCCCCAGCAGGCGAGCTCGATGCCGTCGTAGCCCATTTTCTTAGCGAGCGGGGCTAGTTCAGCGATTGGCAGATCGGCCCATTGGCCGGTGAATAGTGTGACGGGTCTCGGCATAGCTATGCTTTGGCTATCGGTTTTGGGGATGATTCGGCTCGCAGCGAGCGAGCTGGTTTAGGGTTAAATCAATGAAAGAGGGATTAAAGCCCGCGAAAGGCGGGAGGCAATGAGAAAGGCGATCTTCTGCTGGCTTGCATAGGAATCGAAACGGCATGGGGCGATGAATTGAAAAACTGGATACGCGGCGTCGCTGCGCGGGGGCGATGGCTCAATCGTAGAACCAGTAGCGTCGGCTATCGATCTGGAACTGCTTGGCCTGTCGTTGCCAGAGCATGACGTAGCCTTCCACGTTGGCCCACTCGCCTTTTGTGGCGAGGTGGTCCCACCAGCTGCTGGAGCCGACGTGCTTGTTGAAGAGGTTGGCGGTGGATTCCGGGGCGGTGGCGAAGGGGTTGCCGTTTTCGAATTTCGCGGTGAGCTGCATCATGTGAAAGCTCAGCTCGGTCGGTCGCCAACTGTTCCAGTCGGTCACCTTGATGTAGAGCCCGGTGCCTTGGTTGGTCTTTCGTTTCACGAAGTCGATGCCCGGAATGTTCTTGGCCTCCAGCTCGGCTTTGAGCTTGTCGATATCCATATCCCCGTAGCGCAGACACCGGAATGGGTACTCGCTGCCGATGCCGTGCTTGAAGCCGCCGATCTGCGCTCCGAGTCCGGTCATGGGATAGCCGACTGCCGCTTCGAAGTCCGGGATGAAAGGCGAGGTCGGCACCCAGCGGAGACCGGTCTGCGGCCAGCTCATGTAGCGTTTCCAGCCGTCCATCTGTACCACGTGGAGAACGCCTTGCAGGCGCTGTTGCTCGCTGACGTCGAGTACGCCCGGCTTGGACACGGCCATGCGCGCCAGCTCTCCGATGGTCAGGCCGTGAACGTAGGGAACTTGGAAAGAGCCAACGTAGCTCATCCACTTCGTTTCCAGCGGCGGGCCGTCGACCTTCAGGCCGCCTAGCGGATTGGGCCGATCCAGCACCACGACCTCCTTGCCGTTTTCGAAGCAGGCTTCGATGGCCAGTTTCATGCAGCTGACGAAGGTGTAGCTGCGGGTGCCGACATCCTGCAGATCGATGATCAGGGTGTCGATGGTCTGTAGCATCTCCGGCGTGGGCTTGCGGTATTTGCCGTAGAGGGAGTAGACCGGCAGCCCGGTGCGCTGGTCGACTTTGTCCAGCACCGGCACATCGGCTTTTTCGTCTCCGTAGATGCCGTGCTCCGGACCGAAAAGCGCCACGAGCTGCACGCCGCGAGCGCTGCGCAGCACCTGGATGGTGCTGACCCCGTGGCGGTTCACTCCCGCTGGGTGAGTGAGCAGACCGACCCGTTTGCCGCGGATCAGCTGGAAGTTTTCCGATTCCAAGACGTCGATGCCCAGGAGAATCGGCGTGGTTGTATTCGATCGCTGGATATACTGCCCGTGAGTGGGGGCGGCGGCGAGAATGCCTGCGAAGGCGAGGGCGAGATGGATGAGGCGGCGCAGGGCGCTAGGCGTGTGATGAGGGAATCTCCACATGAATAAGGGGAGAAATTGGCTGCTTGATCCCTCCGGGGCAAACCTAACTTTTAAGCATGCGCTTGACGTCGACCCCTTTGCTGAGGCGGCGAAAAATCACGAAGCGCACGATCATATCCACGATAAAGCCGAAGATGAGCCCGACGATGATGCCTCCGATCACCGTGTTGTAGGTCACGCGCACGATGCCTTGGTGCATGGAGGGCAGGTGCCAAAGATCGACCAGCCAGGCGCCGACCTTGGCGGTGAAGATGTAGATGGGGGCTGCGGTGATGACGTTGGTCACCAGCTGGACCGACATGATGACCAGCAGATTCGCCCGGACTGCGAGGGCCACGAAAAAGGCCACGATGAACTGAGCTCCGAAGATTGGCAGGAAGGCGATGATGCTGCCGAGGTAGATGGCCAGACGCACTTCGCGCTCGCTGAAACGCCATAGGAAAGGGGATTTGCGGGCCGTCTTGGCGAACCATTTCAGCACGGGCCAGCGGTGCAGGTTGGTGCGGCGCGGCAAGGGACGGAGAAACTGCTTGGCCCGGCGGATCCGAGAGTGCAGGCGGGCGCGCTGCTCCTGCGCCTGTCGATGCTCTGGATCTGTGATTTTAAACATGGTCGGGCTAGGTCTGCGTCAAGAGGGGAGCGCGCTCAAGGAAAACCGTGCGCCCGCCGCCTCTTTAGGTAGACGAACGAAGCGACCGCTTGGTTCCGGTTTTCAGAGCTTCCTCTTCGACGATGACCCGCTCGATCTTAACGGAGCAGTGGAGCTTTCGTGCAAAATTGACGATGTCGCGGCAGATCGCTCGGAAAACAGCTGCGCAATGCATCGTTTCAGGTTTTTAGCGGTGGCGGGGATGGCCTCCGACAGCGAGGTGCCGGGCGGAGTGATGGCGAGCGTCGCCTTGGCGATGGCTTCGTTTTCGATTTCGCCCACGCTGCCCGCCAGGATGCGCAGCTCCTTCTTTTGCTTCAAGACCTTGATTGCCAGCTCGCCCGGTCCCTTGCCCTGCAGCGAAGAGGCGTCGAAGCGACCCTCGCCGGTGATGACCAGATCCGCTGCCGCCAGCTTGTCGCCCAGCCCCGCCCACGCGAAAACGAGCTCCGCGCCAGGAACGAGTCGTCCGTCGAGGGCGTTCATCAGTCCGAAGGCGGCCCCGCCCGCCGCTCCGGCTCCCGGTGTATCCATTGTTTGGATGCCAGCGTCGCAGGCGTGGCAAAGGATGATGGCGATGCGGGCGGTTTCGCTCTCCAGGAGCCCGAGATCGCCGGGCTGCAGCCCTTTTTGCGGACCGAAGACGGAGGCGGCTCCGCTTTCTCCGAGGAGCGGATTCTCCACGTCGCAAGCGATGCGCAGCTCGACCTTCGGCAAGTCGTCCGGTGGCTCGATGATGCCGATCTCGTCCCATTTGTCGGGAGTGGGGTAGGAATCGATCGGTTCCCCGTGTCGGGTGAAGAAGGTGAAGCCTAGGGCCTGCAAAGCTCCGAGGGCCAGGTCGTGGGTGGCGCTGCCGCCCAGGCCGATCAAGAGCGAGTCGGCTCCCTGCTCGAGGGCCGCTTGGATGGTCTGGCCGAGCCCGTAGCTGGTGCTGGTCCATGGGGAGCGCTCCTCCGGGGGTACCAGAGCGATGCCGCTGCTCTGGGCGAACTCGATGATGGCCAGGCGCTTGGCGTTGGGAGAGAAATCGAGCAGCAAGCGAGCGGCGGGGTCGATGTCGCCAGTGTCCACCATGCCGAACGTGGCGGTGGTCTCCGCGCCTTGCGGACCGTGGACCGAGGTGTGGAAGAACTGTCCCTCCGCCACGCTGGTCAAGGTGTGGCAAAACCCGTCGCCGCCGTCGGCGATGGGAGCGACGGACACTTGCCAGTCCGGCTGGACGTCATGCAGCGCTACGGCGGCGGTCTGGCAGGCTTCGACCGCGGTGAGGGCGTCTTTGAATTTGTCGAAGGCGATGAGGACGTTTCTCATGTTGGCGGATCGTGAAAGGGTTTGGCGGGAGCTCGGGCTGGTGTTTCGCTGGGAATCCGAGCAAGGAACGTTCCACCGCGGCGCTTTGCCCGAAAGGCGCTTATTTGTAGCCTCGCGGGGATTTGATCACTCCGTCACTTGGAGCTCGGAGCGAACCAGGGAAACGCCTTTGGTGCCCACCGCGGTTTCGATGGCCAACTGTTTTGCGCTGCCGGAGGGGACGGTGCCGGAGAGCACGACTTCGCGGCTGGCGACCTGTATCTCGATGGCCTCGGAATCGATGCGGCGGTCGAGCTTGAACTGGGCCCGAATGGCGGTGGCTATGGCCAGGTCGACGCTTTGGTCGACGAAGGGCTGGCTGCTTTTCTTGAGTTGAACCATCTGGCTCTCGGCCTGATCGCTCAGCTCGGCGGCTTTCTTCTGCACATCCTGGGCGATTTCGGCAGCTTTTTTCACCCCTTCGTCGATGGCTTGCTCGGTTTTCTCCTTCAGGGTTTTGACGGGCTCCTGCTCTTCGCTTGCTGGAGGCGAGTCGGGGGCTGGCTCCTCGTCTTGATCGCTGGCGGGAGGGGATTGATCCTCTTGCGGCTCCGGCACGGGCGTGGGAGCGGGCTCGGGGGAGGTTTCCTCCTTCTCCTCTTCGGTTGCCGGAGGAGGTGAGGGCGTCTCGGGGCTGGCGGTCTGAGGCGACTCCTTCGGCTCTTCGGTCTGGGGCGTGGCGATCGGCTTTTCTGGCTCCTCCGTGGGGCGATCTGTTTCCGACTTGGGCGGCTCCACCGGCTCCGGACGAGCGGGTTCGACGCTTTCGGTCTCCGCTTCTTCCGGCGCGGCTGGAGGCGGAGCGGGAAGGGCTGGCGTCTCCGCAGGCGTTTCCGGTTCGGTTTTCACTTCCTCGGGAGGGGAGGCGGGTTGCGGATCTGGTCGGGAGAGTTCCGGGGTGGGCATGGGAAGCTCGTCCGGTCCGAGTTCGGGAGTCGGCGCCGTGGACGCCTCCGGTAGCGGCTCGCTTTGAAGCAGCCGGGCTTTGGCCTCCTTGAGGGTTTGGTAGGCGTCCGGCGAGTTCAGGTAGGCGGTCACAAGGGCCCCTACGAAGATGCCGAGAATGAATGCGAGAAAGAAGGTTTTCATTTCCAAGTGTAAGTAGAGTCGGGAGCGGCGAAGATAGCAAGCGAGGGGATGTGAAGGAAGGAAGAACAAGCTGCGACGGTGGAGCTTGCTTGTTTCGCCTTGCTAAGCGCGGGCATGCTCGTGTGTTTTGGCGGGCTTGAAAGACGATCAGAAAGGCAATCCTTGGAAATCCTCCGCCGGGCGCGATTCGAAGAGCGAAGGCGGCTACCGCAACCCTCGCTCCCCGCGCCGTCCGCGAGGTCCTCGTGGATCCGGTCGCGATGATCGCCGCTTTCGTCGCGACGATGGGCCGGATGGCTCTCCGCGCCAGGGTGGATTCGAGGATGCGCCGAAAAAGCGGCCGGTCATCCGTCGGGAGGGCGATCAATGGTTGGAGCCGGTGTGCGGCTTTCACGCGGTAGGCAGTTTGTTCTACGCCAAGCCGTTCATCGTGGAGCGGCTGTTTTTCGACGCCGAGTCGGCGCCCATGCTGGGCGACATCTGCAAGTTTCTCGCCAAGGAGAAGAAACCCTATCGTCAGGTCGACGCGGTGGAGTTGGCCAAGGTCTCCGGAACCCGGCACCATGGAGGCGTGGTTGCCATCGCCCGCCGTCGTTTGCCGGAAGTGGCCACGCCCAAAGCGGCGGAATTCTGGGCAAAGGAGGGCATGCCGCTGCTGATCCTCGACGGCGTGGCCAATACCCACAACTTTGGCGGACTGGCGCGAACCGCCGCGTTCTACGGGGTGGAGAAACTTCTCATCGCTGACAGCAAGCGCCAGGCCCGCCCTAGCGAATCCGCCTACCGAGTGGCTCGTGGCGGGCTGGATCTGGTGGACCTGCGCCTGGTGGACAACGTGCCGAGTTTTCTCAAGGCGGTGCGAACGTCCCACCTCACCATCGGGCTGGACATCGAGGGCCTGCCCTTGCCGGAACTGGCCGCGATCTGCCCCGAGGAGCAGGAGGGCAAGCCGGTAGCCATCGTGATCGGAAACGAGGAGACAGGGCTTGGGGAAGGAACCAAGGAAGCCTGCGACTTGCTGGTGGGCATACCCGGAAGCGGAGCGATCGATCGACTCAACGTGGTGGCGGAGGCGGCTCTGCTTCTGCAGCGATACGTCGTGGAAGCGTATTGACTGATTTGATACATCGCTCTTTCGCTACTGCACGAAAAGGGCGTAGAAGATGGTGGTGTTCATCGCTAGGTTGAAGCCCGCGTGGGCGAAAACGCTGGCAAGAATCGAGCCGTATCGGTGTCGGGCGATTGTGAATACGACGCCGGCTACGAACATCAAAAGGAACCATAGGAAACCGGATACGGGCAGGATTTCCAATCCGTTGTTCGTGCGATGGATTCCGTGGTGTGCGAGCTGGGTGAACGCGAATAGGGCCGAGGTGGCGACGGTGGCGATTTTCAGTCCGGTCCTTTCCTCGATGGCGTGGTGGATCACGCCTCGGAAGAAGAGCTCCTCACCCACTGGACTTGCGATGAGGGCTGGCACGGTGAAGGCGATGAAGGCGAGGTGCTGAGGCAGGTCCACGATCCGCTGGTCGGAAAGGTAGCGGTATCCGACGCTCATGAACCAATTCTCTTCGCCATGTCCGTATAGTGCGTCTCCGACAAAGTAGCAGATGAAGGCGAGGACGGCTCCGGCGATCAGCGAGATGGGAAGCCCGAGCCAGACTTGTGGCAGATGAAACCCCATGGCTCGTCGCGATTCCGTGCTGAGAAAGAGAAAGGGAGGCAGCCACATCGCTACGTAGACGATCGTCAGCAGACGACCGTCTATGCCGCTTTCGCCGCAGCAGGCGTAGAAGCTCAACGCGGCGAGGACCGCGAAGAGGAGCCCAGCCATGGCGAGCGTATTGGGAAAAACACTATTCCAGGGCGAACGAAGGGAAAGCGGAGATCTCATCGAATTGGCGATTGTCCAGTTGAGCAACGAAGAGAAAGCGTGCTTGCTCCGACAGAGCAAAACAAAACAGGACGCGCCAAGGCGCGTCCTGTAAAAATCGATACCGAAGAGCGAATCCGCTACTCGCCTGCCTCTCGGCGCTGCAGAAGCCTGCGGGTGTTGTTGTGGTAGTTGCGCTCGGCGATCTCCACTTCAAGGAAGGCGCTGACGTCTTCCTTGCGGCGGTTGGTGACCACGTCGGTGGCGGAGGTGTAGCCGCCTTGCTGGGCGCGGGCTTCCATACGGGCGGTGGCCTCTTCGATCGCCGCTTTGCGAGCGGCTTCGATTTCGGCCTGTTTCTGGGCTTCCGCGGCGGCGAGTTGAGCCTTGGCTTCCTCGAGCTTGCGCTGGATCTCGCGAGCCCTGGCTTCGCGTTCCGCTTGGGCGGCGGCGAGCTGCTGCTCGAGCGCGGCCTTGTCCTGGGCGATGGACTGCGATTTCGAGTTCAACTCCTGGACCATACCCTCGAGGCGGGCTTTTTCCGCCTTCTCTCGCTCGACCTGGGCGGCGAGCTCCTCGAGACGAGCCTGTTCCGCTTCCGCGGCCTTTTCCGCGGCTTCTTCAGCGAGACGCTTCGCTTCCTCTAAGGCTGCGGCGCGCTCGGCTGCGCGGGCGGCCTCGGCTTCCTTTTGCTCGATTTGAGATTGGAGCTCTTCGCGGAGCTGGAGTTCCTCTTCGCTGGGGCCTTTGGAGCAGCCGAAGAGTCCGATCAGGGAAAGTGTGGTGGCGATAGCGATTGTGGAGGTTTTGTTCATGACCATTGGGTGGCTTTTGACGGATAGAGAGATGTGAAGCGCAGAAAGTTAGACTGGCTTTTTAGTTACGTAAAGCATGGAGATCGCCCTTTCGGGCGCTTGGTTCCCCTTGAATTCGAACAGCATACATCTGTCGCGACGTTTCGCAAAAGGTTAACGTCAACTTCTGGCAGGTTTAGCGGAACTGGACGATCGGAGCTTGCTCGGCCCCAGCTATCGCCACTCCCGACAAGGGCGCCGAGGCGCCCTTGCGGAGAAAACGTAAGAAAGCGGTGAAAAAAGTGAAGGGCGTCTTGGAGGTCCCGGTGTCTTGCCCAGTTGCCGACGCCCCAAACCTCCCTGAAGCAGCCGATTCCAATCGCCCGTTGTGACCACCCATCCACCTGCCACCTCCAGCCCTTCGCCTGTCCTGACGGCGACCAACCATAGCCTCGCGAGTCCAGTGGCCGCCCTTGGCTTTCCTCCCCGCGAGGACCGCTCCGTGCGCCGCGAATTCCTCATCCCTTCGGCCAGTCCCCATACCCATCGCTAACCCAAAGCTATCCGATGCTGCCCCCTCACTGCAACACGCGCGCCCCCGCTGTATCCGCATGAAGCAGCCGCATGGCATACCCCTTTGTCCACCCCGCTACCTGGGGTAACAAAACACAAACCCAATCGTGAATTGGCATTCACACTACCCAATGAATAAATCGATCAAACTGATAAACAGATATGCTTGGCCTAGAGGCACTTCGGGAGCGATGGCTCTCGGAGCGGCGCTTCTAGTTGCTCCGCTCGGCTTTGCCCAGGACGAAGCGGACGACGTTTACGAACTCTCTCCCTTCACGGTCGAAGGAGATGAAAACACCGGCTATCGAGCGACCTCCACTCTGGCTGGTACGCGTATCCGGACTGACCTCAAGGACGTCGGAACCGCAATCTCCGTGGTGACCGAGCAGTTCCTCGAGGATACCGGATCGACCGATAACGAATCGCTGCTGCTCTACACTCTCGGCACTGAAGTAGGCGGCGCCCAGGGCAACTTCGCCGGCGGCGGTGACGGCGGTCGCGTCGACACCGACAGCCAGCGTCGGAACCCCAGCGCAGCCAACCGCGTGCGTGGTCTAGCTGCCGCGGATAGCACGCGAGGCTTCTACGCTACGGATATCCCATGGGATTCCTACAATGTTAACCGCATTGATATCCAGCGCGGTCCGAACTCCATTCTCTTCGGTTTGGGCAGCCCCGCAGGCGTCATCAACGCCGGCCTCAAAACGGCTCATTTCACCGACGAAGGAGAAGTCGGGCTCGATTTCGGCAACGACGGAACCTGGCGCGCGACGCTCGACTACAATAAGGTCCTCATCGAGGACCAGCTGGCGGTGCGTTTCGCTGCGCTCGAATCTGACCAAGGCTTCCAGCAAAAGCAGGCCTTCGAGGAAAACACTCGAATCTACCTGTCCGCCCAGTGGACGCCAGAATTCCTGCAATCGGATAGCTCTCGGGGCATGTTCACGGCCAACTTCGAGGATGGAGACATCATGGCGAATCGCCCGCGCGTCCTGCCTCCGATCGACCGTATCACCCCCTGGTTCGACCCTGACAACGGCGATCTCTACAAGGGTACCTTCGTTACCCGCGATACTGGTCCCGAAACGGAAACGCTGCTGGAGTTCTCCCAGTCTGGAGCGGCTGGAGCCGAATACATCGGAAACGAAGTGCTCGGCCGTATCTTCAACGGTCCAGTGGCCTTCTATGACGGTTCGGGCACGCCATCCTACTACAAGATGGCATCCGTGGATAACTTCAACTACCTCGGCATCGACGATGCGAAGGACGCCGCTGCCAAGGCGGGACTTCCGTTTTCGAGCATCGGTGGCTACAAGAGCAGAACCTTGGCCGACCCTACCATTTTCAACTTCTACGACAACATGCTTGATGGCGACAACAAGCGCGAGTGGCAGGAGTGGGAAGCGTACAACATCACCTACGCGCACACCTGGATGGACGACGCCCTCGGCCTGGAGCTTGGTTTCGACAATCAGGAGTACGTCGACGGACAGGTGAATATCCTGGATAACTGGGGACAATCCATATCGGTCGATATCGTGTCCGAGTTTCCGGATGGTACGCCAAATCCGAATGTCGGAAGAGCGATCGCCGGCGGCGAAACCCAAAACAACTTCAACGACAGCACGGATAGAGAGACCTTGCGCCTGACCGGATTCTTCGAGCACGACTTCCGGGATTCAGGAAACGAATCCCTGTCCTTCCTCGGTCGCCACTTGTTCACCGGTCTCTTTTCCAAGCAGGAGATCAACCGGCTCGATACGACCTGGGTTCGCAGCGTCGCCGACGGCATCGGTACCGGCTCCATCGATGGAGCTGCCCGCTACTTGGCGAATGTCGTCTACCTCTCCCCCGATCTCTCTGGAATGAATTCCGCATCCGGAGCGAACATCTCGCCGATCAACTACCGTCTCATCCCGCATGATACGCAGCAGTCGATCGTCACTACTGATGGACAGACTCCCTTCTCGATCATCAGCTACGACAACGGCGATATCGATTCGCTCTACAAGCGAGCGGACAAGTCGAGAGACGAAATCGAGTCATCCGCACTCATCTGGCAAAGCTGGTTGTTCAACGACAGCCTGGTGCCGATGTTCGCGGTTCGCAGGGATGCTGCGGACGCGGCGAACGCCGGCTCTCCACCGGCGGGCGAGAGAGCTGGTTCGGTGCTGCCCTACGCCTCTGACTGGAATCTTCCAGGCAGCGTTGCGGATGCCGAGAGCAGCTCCAACGGCGCGACCTACAACTCCGTCAGCGAGACCACCTCGACCTACAGCCTCGTGTGGCACATGCCGCAAGCTGTCACCGACGCCCTGGGAGGCACTCGGTTGAGCTTGTCCTACGCGAACTCGGAGAACTTCTCTCCCGACGCCAGCCGTCGCGGTATCGATGGGGTAGCGGTGCCAAACCAAGTGGGTGACACGGAAGAATTCGGTCTGACCATTTCCGCGCTCAAGGACAAGCTGCACTTCAAGATCAACCGCTACGAAACCAACGTGAAGAACGCGACCCTGTCCGATTCATCCTTTGGCAACTCGTACATGATCGGGTTTGGCGAAGGTTTGGTCCGCTGGGGTGGCAAGCAAACCATAAAAGGCGTTCACGGCTTCACTGAAAACTACGCTTTGGTGAATCCGGACGAACCATTCGACGCCACTACGAATCCGTTGATCAATCCCGAGATCGAGGTTCTCCGCTATGAGCCAAACCCCGGCGAGTTTCCTACTTCTCCAGACGCCGCCACTTGGGAGACTGCCTTCGCGGGCTTAGACGAAGCTCAACGCATGGCTGCGGTTGAAGCCGCTTACAACCGCCAGGAAGCCGCTCTTGCCGCGGTCTTCGATCCGGCGAACCGTCCGAGCAAGGCCATCGAGGAATTCTGGAGACAGGATTGGGATGCGATCACAGGCGACGACACCTGGGGTGGCCCCGACCAGGCGAACGCATGGGCAGGCGAACCGGCCAACTTCGCAGTCACCAGCGACTTCAAGTCGAAGGGGACCGAGTACGAGCTCTTTTTCCAGCCCACAGAGAACTGGAACATCGTGCTCAACGCGGCTAAGGTCAAAGCGCAGCGCTTCAATATCGCGAGCTCTTACGCTGACTACGTGAGAGAGCGCTGGGAACTCTACAAAGGTCCCTATGGCGACTTGAAGCTGTACAACGGCGAATCCTCTGACCCGGAAACCCTTCGTTGGAAGTACGGAACTGAGTTCTACGCGAACTACCTCGCGGGCGTTCTCATCAACCGCTCTCAGGTTCCCGAACTGCGCGAGTGGCGAGCGAACCTGATCACCAACTACGGATTCAGGGACGGCCGCCTGGCAGGACTCAACATTGGCGGCGCCCTTCGCTGGCAAGATGAAGTCGCCATCGGCTACCCTGGCGTGCTCGCTACCGAGCCGGTCGAAGAGTTTGGCCTCGAAGTGGGTGATGAAATGTATGACGTCACCAACCCTTACATGGGACCTTCGGAGACCTCGCTCGACCTGTGGGCGAACTATACCTTCGACCTCTCCGAAAGGGTGAAATGGAAGATCCAGGTCAATGTCAGCAATGTGACAGCTGAGGACGAATTGATCCCTGTCACCGTAAACGTCGACGGAACTCCGGCCACCTCTCGCATCGCTCCACAAAGGACGTGGACCATTGCGAACACGCTCTCGTTCTAAGGCTCTGAGGTTTAGACTCGTGTATTTATTCGAACGGCGCCTTCACGGGCGCCGTTTTTCATTCCGCATGAGGCCTGACTCCATTTCCCGAACCCAAGTGCTTGAATATTGAATACAGAACCAAAAAAGAAACGCTGCAGTCGCCGCGTCGAGACGTCGGTGGAAGGAGTCCGCTTCATGCCTCCTAGATCCAAAATGGGGCGCCAGCTCGTATGCGGACCATCCCGTAGGTCTCCAGGCGCCTGCTCAAAATCCGCCGGAAGAGCTGACTCTTACATAACAGTTAAGGTTTTTAGCCTTTCAGAGGCTTTCCTGTTTGCCTGATCCGGAGGACTCTGCAGGATCCAGCGAGTTGGTTTAGGCATAAATCAGCTTGCTGGCCCTCTCCTTTACCACCCGCAGTCTATAACAATCCCATCATCAAAAAAATACTCCCTACTTAGCCCAAGTCGAACCCCGGACGACGGCTCTAGTTGCCAATTATTATGAACTCAGATTCGAATAAATCGAGTGGCGTCCATGCGGCGCTTCCGGACAAGATAATCGGTTTCAAGGAAAAGATTGGATACGCCTCTGGCGACATGGCGTCCGTTCTCTTCTTCAAAGTGTTCTCCTCTTTCTTGATGTTCTTCTACACGGATATCATCGGGATTGAGGCAGCGATTATCGCCACTATGCTTTGGGTTACCCGCATTTTCGATGCGTTCACAGACCCCGTCATGGGCATGATTTGTGACCGGACGAAGTCGCCCCACGGCAAGTTTCGCCCTTGGCTGCGCTGGATGGTCCTTCCCTATGCGATAAGCGGTGTGCTCATTTTCACGGTCCCGGACCTGAGCGAAACGATGACCATCGTATATGTGTACGCGACCTATTCGCTAGCTATGCTGACCTACACGGGTATTAACATTCCGTATGGAGCTCTGATGGGAGTGATGACTCCGCATTCTTCGGAACGAACCGTGCTTTCCTCGTTTCGTTTCTATGGCGCCTATGCCGCGAACCTGATCGTTCAGGCCACCATTTTGATCCTGGTCGTGAAGCTGGGTGGTAGTGAAGATGGCAATACAGCGACTCAGTCCGGATATGTGAATACAATGATTCTCTACGCGATTTGCGCCGGACTGCTTTTCTTTTTCACCTTTTCTGCGACCAAGGAGCGAGTTCAGCCTCCGAAAGGGCAGGAGACCAATATCACGAAGGACCTTGCTCAGCTGTTTAAAAACAAGCCTTGGGTCGCTATCATTATCATTGGCATCACGACGATCATGTGGATCGCTATGCGCGATGCCGCGATTCTGTATTACTTCAAGTATTACGTGGTTGGGCAGGTAGAAGACGGAGGACGCTTTGCCGCGCTCGCTACTTGGTTCAATGTCATTGGCACGATTGGAACCCTCCTAGGGGTGGCTTGCACGAAGTGGTTTACCGATATCTTCAAAGGCAAGAAGAACGCCTACCTGTTTCTAACGATCATTGTGTCGTTTGTCGCAGCCTGCTACTACTTTTCAGGTCCAGGCGATGTTACTTTGGTTTTCTGTATCCAGGCGATCACTTCGTTTCTGATGGGTCCCTTGATGCCGCTGTTCTGGTCTATGATCGCAGACACCGCTGATTATTCCGAATGGAAGTTCGGCCGTCGTTTCACTGGATTGACCTTTTCCGCAGGTACCTTCTCTCAAAAGCTTGGCTGGGCGCTCGGACCAGCTTTCGCGGGGTATTTGCTTAACTACTACGGCTACGTCGACAACGTTGCTCAATCAGCACGCACGATTGAAGGTCTGCGAATGATGATGTCGTTGATTCCATCTGGGCTTGCATTGGTAGCCGCAGCCTTGGTCATGACCTATGGCATCAATCTGAAGCTGGAACGACGGATTGAGCTTGAGCTTTCGGAACGAAAGGCTGCCGAAGGGTCGCTCGACACTTAACGTGTTTCTCAACTAGAAAATTTGAAACAAGCCCGGTTCTTTCCGAACCGGGCTTTTGTTTTGGGCACGAAACGGGCGTCAGCTTCATGCCGACGCCCGTGGTTAGAATCAATTTTGGCCTCTTGCTACTAGGCTTGAAGCTTTTTGATACGCTCTATCAGCGGATTGTCGCTCTTGGACATGAATGCGAGGTTCCTGTCGATGAGCTCGTTTCGCTGGGCCACGCAGGCGGCGCTGCGGAGCGGGTCGGATGGTGTGTTCATGGCGTAGTCGACCAGCTTGTCCACTGTCGTAGTGGCGACGTGGAGACGCGTATCGCTGGATGCGTAGTAGACGAAGACTTCGTTCTTCTCGTTGACGATCGTGCCATTGGTGAAGGCCACATTCATGACGTCGCCCACCAGCTCCTCGCCTTCCGGGGCGATGAAGAAACCGCCAGGAGTGTAGATCTCCTTGGTGGGGTCCTCGAGCGAGGTCATGAAGACGTAGAGCACGTAGCGCAGGCCGGAGGCGCAGCCGCGAACGCCGTGGGCGATGTGCAGCCAGCCCTTGTCGGTTTTGATCGGGGCGTCGCCTTGGCCGTTTTTGGTTTCCTTGATGGTATGGTAGGCCCGCTGGTCGATGATGAATTCCTTTTCGATAACCGCGTTGGTCATGTCGGAGCAGAGACCCCATCCGATGCCTCCGCCTGAGCCGGTGGAGATGAAGCCGTCCTGTGGACGGGTGTAGAGGGCGTACTTGCCATCGACGAATTCCGGATGCAGCACCACGTTGCGCTGCTGGAGCGAGGGCGTTTTCAGATCGGGAAGGCGTTCCCAGGTTTTCAGGTCCTTGGTGCGCGCGATGCCGCACTGGGCGACGGCGGAGGAAAGGTCGAACGCGGCTGCTTTGGGATCCTTGCGCTCGGTGCAGAAAAGGCCGTAGATCCAGCCGTCCTCGTGCTTCACCATGCGCATGTCGTAGACGTTGGTGTCAGGATTTTCCGTTTCCGGCATGGTCACCGGGTGGTCCCAGAAGCGGAAGTTGTCGATCCCGTTGGGACTCTCGGCGATGGCGAAAAACGACTTGCGATCGTTTCCCTCCACACGGGCGCAGAGGTAGTACTTTCCGTCGAGATAGATCGCTCCGGAATTGAAGGCGCAATGCACGCCGATGCGCTCCATGAGGTGTGGATTGGTTTCCGGATTCAAGTCGTAGGACCAGAATAGGGGGGCGTGCTTTTCGGTGAGCACGGGGTGCTTGTGTCGATTGAAGATGCCGTTGCCGGGCTCGACGGGCGGGTTAGGGCGGGAAAGCAAGGCTTCCTGCGCTTCGACGAGTTGGGTGAGACGCGTTTGATAGGTGCTCATGGTAGTGCGAATTTGGTTACGAGGGTTGACGTAGGGAGAAATTAGGCCTGCTCGAGGCGCGCCAGCATCTCGAAGCACGCACGACCGTTGTGGTAGGCGGACTTCCAGGGACCAGCTTTTTCCTTGGCGATGCGGGAGCCGTCCGCTTTGACGCCCCAGATCCATTCGCCGAATTCCCTGTCGACGAAAACGGATTGGATATATTCCCAGATCTTAACGGAGGCGTTGAGGAAGCGCTTGTCGCCGGTAAGCTGATACGCGTTGAAGAATCCGACCACGCCTTCGGCCTGGGGCCACCAGCATTTGGTTTCGCTTTGAGGATGCTCGAGGTGGAACTCGTCGTAAACGCCGCCGTCTTTCGGATCGAGTCCCGTGTGATAGACGAGCTCCGCCATTTCGATGGCCCGTTTCTTGAATTCCTCTTCGAGATCATGGTGGCCAACGATTTCCGCTGCTTCCCAGAGCAGCCAGCTGCCCTCGATATCGTGACCAGGCGAGACGACTGGATCGATCAGGTTCCAGTCCATGTCGTAGAATAATCCGAATCGAGGTGTATCGGGAAGGATGATACGATCCGCGATCACGCGAAGCGTCTTGACGCAGCTCGACTTCACCTGGTCCGAGGGGGCGATCTTCTGCAAGTTCGCGAAGGCCTCGATAAGGTGAAGATGGTTGTTCATGGTCTTGGGCGCGTCGAGGTCCTCCTCGCCCAATCGCATTTTCTCTAGCGGAGTCCAGTCCGCTTCGAAGGTTTCGAGGTAGCCGCCAGATTTCGGTTCCCACGCCTTTTCTTCGATCAGGTGGAAAAGGGCCATGGCTCGCTCCAGGCTGTCCTGCTCCTTTGTCGCCTGGTAGTGCTCGGAAAACGCGTAGACGCAAAAGGCCTGGCCGTAGCATTGCTTCTTTCGCTCGTAGGGCTGGCCTTCAGCGTCGAGCGTCCAGAAGAATCCGCCGTTTTCCTTGTCCTCGAACTTGCTGACCAGCGTTCGTTTGGCGTGGTCGGCTAGCTCCCTGTATTCCGATTTTCCATACAAGTGGAAGGCTCGACTGTAGGTCCAGAGCAAGCGCGAAACCATGATGAGTCCTAGGGGAGCGCCGGCGATAGGCTGGTTGCGCTGATCGAGGCATGGGAGGAAGCTGTGCTCGGTCTGGAGGCGAAACCAGTAGGGCAGAATGTTTCCGAACAGCTCGTTTCGAAAGCTGCTCTTCAGGTTCTCGAGTGAGAGTGTGCTCATAGGGCGATGATGCAGGGAGAGGGTTTTTGAGAGCTCGGAAAGGCCGACCCTCCAAGGGATTCTCAGATCAGGGCTGCAGTATATAGGAAAAAATCTAATTTATTATGAGAAATAGAGTAAATTTCCTTTGCTCTGTTCACGAAAAGTCGTTTTGTCAGTGGCCGGAAAAATCGAGTAGACGTTTAAAATGATGATCGAACGGCCTAAAGTAGCTTTGGTTTTGCGCGCCTGGTTGGAGGAGAATCTCCATTTTCTTCACAGCCTGGCGAAGTTCAAACGCTACAACGCCCAGTGGCACGTATTTGTGGACGATCAGGCTCGCGGGGCGGAGGACCCGGACTGGCTGCTGGATCAGGGCTGGGATGGAATCATCTGCAAGGAGTCGTCCGACGAATTGTATCGCAAGGCCCGCGAGCGCGGCATCGCGTGCGTGGACCTGTCGGATGACGGGACGCTTCGCGAAGGCTGCCCGAAGATTCGACCCAACAATCCTTCCATTGGGCACTTGGGGGCGGAGCATTTCGTGGAGAAGGGCTTCAAGCATTACGCCTTCTGCGGATTTGGAAACGAGCGGTGGTCCAACGAGCGCCGCGATGGGTTCGTGGAGGCCTTGGAGCTCGCGGGCAAGGATTGCGAGCTCTTCGAGACGGACTATCCGGGCGTGAGCATGCCGGCTTGGGAGTTCGCGGAGGAGGGGGAGATGGCCCGTTGGCTGGACACCTTGCCGAAGCCGGTGGCCATCATGGCATGCAACGACTTGCGGGCGGTTCACTTGGTGAACGCCTGTCACCAGGCCGATTTGCGGGTGCCCGAGGAGGTGGCGATCCTGGGCTCCAACAACGATGTCGCCCGGTGCGAGCTTTGCGCCCCGTCGCTTTCCAGCATACCGGTAGACGTGTCGGAGTACGCTCGGACGGCAGGGGAGGCCCTGCAGCGCTTGATGCGCAATGAGGAGCTCGACCTGATCAAGCGCCAGACTCTGATCGACCCGCTTGATGTGGTGGTCCGTCGCTCGACCAGCATACTTGCGGTGGAGGATCAATCCGTGGCCCAGGCTCTCAATCTCATCCGTGAGAGCGCTTGCAAGGGCATCACGGTGGAGCAGGTCGCGAAGAGCGTGCACATTTCTCGCAGCCTGTTGGAGAAACGCTTTCGCCAGTACGTGGGCCGCTCGCCTCAGGTGGAAATCCGTCACGCCCAGGTCTATCGCATAAAGGAGCTGCTGGCCGAGACGGAGCATTCCTTGGCCCAGATCGCCGAGATGACCGGCTTCGAGCACCCCGAGTACATGTCGGTGGTCTTCAAGCGCTTGACGAGGATCACGCCCAGCGCCTACCGCAAGAAGCGCAAGGGGCTGTAGGCTTGCTCGGAAGGGAAACGGAAAAGGGCGAGCCGCGATTCGCAACCCGCCCGAGAATTGGCGCAGGGAGGTTTTAGGGCCGAGCCCGTCTAGCTGCGGGCTTTTTGGATGATTTCCCGGGCCTCCTTGGCATTGGCGGTGATGGTGGCCCAGTCCTGAGCCGCAATGACGTCGCGCTTGGCGAGCCAGGAGCCGCCGACGGCTGCCACGAGCGGAGAGCCCATGTAGGAGCCGAGGTTGTCGGCGTTCACTCCGCCCAGCGGGATGTAGCTCAGACCGAGGTGCTGGTAGGGGGCCGCGATGTTCTTCAAGTGGCCGAGCCCTCCGGTGGAGCCGGCGGGGAAGAACTTGAGCACGTTGCAGCCGAACTCCAGGGCGCCTTCGATGTCCGACGGGGTGCAGATGCCAGGGGCGAAGGGGAGGCCCGCTTCCTTGGCCGCTCCCACCACGCGTGGGTTGAAGCCAGGGGCGACGGCGAAGGCGGCTCCGGCGTCGTTGGCCTCTTTGACCTGTCCGGGAGTCAGCACGGTGCCGATGCCGGCGATCATTTCCGGAACTTCGGCCTTGATGGCTTTCAGGCTGTCGATGGCGGCGTCGGTGCGCAGGGTGAGCTCCATCACGTTGACCCCGCCAGCGAGCAGGGCCTTGGCCAATGGAACGGCGTTGGCCGCGTGGTCGATCACGAGAACGGCCACGATACCGGAATCGGAAACGGTGGTTTTGAGGGAATCAGGAATCATTTTTCGAAACGATGGGTGATGAAGAGTGAGTTTTGAATGCTTTGGAGGGGATACGTTCGCCAGCGAGGCGAAAATCGACTTCACTCTGCGACCCTCCACGTGTTGGGGCAAGGTTTTCGCGATGTGGAACGTGGGAAAGGCCGGGATGCTGGGTTTTCTTAGCAAGGTAGTGGAGAAAACTCGGACCGCTGGGAGATGGGAAGGTGGCTGTTGGGAGCAGGTCGTTAGCGTTCGCGCAGGGTGCCGCGGGTGACGCCGAGCTGATTGATCAGCTTGAGCTCACGCCAGAGGGCTTGGCCGGAAAGCTTGCCAGCCAGCAGGCGCTCGTAGCGGTCGAGGGTTTCGATCACTTCCTGCGGGCTTTCGTTGAGAAACTCCACGCGGAAGGCGCGAACGCCGAGGGCGAGCAGGTCTTGGGCGAACTCGGCCCCGGTTTGGGCTTTGGCGTTGAAGACGGTGTTGCGGCAGCCGGCGTCGGCTTTGAGCGGATGCAGCATGCCAGTGCGGTCTTTCAGGCTGACCTGATGGGTGTCGCAGGGACGGCCGCAGTCGCGGAAGTCCTTGCCGTCGGAGAGGAAGGCGCAGAAAACGCAGTGCTCCATGTGAAACATGGGCATGTGCTGGTGCAGGGTGATTTCGAACCACTGCGGCGGAGCGTTTTCGAGCAGAGCCGCGAGCTGGGTCGCGTTGAGATCGTAGGAAGCGGTGAGCCGTTGCAGCTGGTAGCGCTCGATCAGGTATTCAGCGGTGAGGTGGTTGGCGACATTCAGCGAAAAGTCGCCGCGTAGTGGAAAGTTGGATAAGGACTTCAGGTGCTCGTGGTTGCGGGCCAGGAAGCCGTCGGCTCCGCAGGTGGTGAGCTGCTTGACCAGCCAGTCCTCGCCGGTTTTGAACATGCGCGGCGGAGCGACCCAGATTTTCTTTTCACCGGGTGCTGCGTGAACGAGCTCGACGGCTCGCTTGTATTGCTTGGGGTCTTCGAGTTCGAGGTAGAGTTCGTGGTAGGGGAGGGTGAGGGCTGTCTCGAGCTGCTCGAAGGAGCGCAGGTAGGGGATGATTTGGGGCGTGCTCGAATCACTTGCTTCTGGGCTCTGAGGTCTGGGCTCTGGCAGGCTCGCCCGGCGGTCGAGCCCTACCTCGAGCTGCCAGCGCAGAGGCTGCTTTCGCAGGGCTATCAGCGTATCCACGGCGTCGCGACGGAGCTGGTTGAGCTTCGACACGGGGAAATGGCAGTCGCCTTCAAGGTGATTGCTCAGCTGGTTTAGGTGAAACGGGGAGCCTCCGAGGCGACCGAGCTGCTTGCGCAAGGTCGTTTCGTCCAGACCGCGGTTGGTCGCGGTTTGAAGAAGGTCGGCCGATTCGGCTCGAGCGACGCGTCCGGCTTCGTCGCGAAGCTCGATGGCGAGGGGATGGCCTGGGCATCCGTGCACGGCCACGTCGATAGGCCGGGTGAAATTCGGTTGCTCCACCTCGTAGCTTTGACGCAGCTCCTTGTCGAGGGCGGGATCGGAGGTTTTGAAAAGGGTGTCGCCCGGCTTCACGCGATTCCAATCGATGGATCTGCTGAGAAACCTGATGAAGGCGCGATCGCCTTTCGTATCGACGGAGATGATACGGCCACCTTCTTCTCGCTCGTCCGGCCTGCCGCGGTCGAAAACGACCCCGTCGCCCGCTTTTAGCGGCGCTTCCAGGTTTAGGGCCACGCCATCGCGCTCGACGCTTTGCACTCGGCCGAGCCGCAGGCCCCGCTTTTTGCCGAAGCGAGCGTGGACGAGGCGCTGGTTGTCGATGCCGCGAAGCCAGCCATCCGAAAGCCCGCGGCTGAAGGTCATTTCTAGTTTGTATCGAGACTCTGAATGCGAGTCGTCCTCTGAGAGATTCTTTTCGGTTTCCCCGATGTAGGCGCTCCAGGCTTCGTCGAGCGCTTTGCGATAGACCTGAGTCACTGCGGCCACGT
This sequence comes from Pelagicoccus sp. SDUM812003, assembly GCF_031127815.1. Taxonomy (NCBI): domain Bacteria; kingdom Pseudomonadati; phylum Verrucomicrobiota; class Opitutia; order Puniceicoccales; family Pelagicoccaceae; genus Pelagicoccus; species Pelagicoccus sp. SDUM812003. The sequence continues at coordinate 431,785 of NZ_JARXHY010000001.1, forward strand.
ACTCGGGGGATTTCAGGCGGCCTTCGATTTTCAGGGTGGCGACGCCTGCTTCGATGATTTCCGGCATAGCGTCGAGACCGGTCAGGTCCTGGGGGCTGAGCAGGTAGCGGCGGTCGCCGAGCTGGACTTGTTTGCCGTCGGCGTGAAGCTCGTAGGGGAGGCGGCAGGCTTGGGCGCACTCGCCTCGGTTGGCCGAGCGGCCGCCGAGGGATTCGGAAGTGAGGCACTGTCCGGAGTAGGCGACGCACAGGGCGCCGTGCACGAAGAGCTCGATGGGAACCTCGGTGCCCGAGGCGATGGTTTTCTCTCGGATGGCGCCGACCTCCCTGAGCGAGGTTTCTCGTGCCAGCACCACCACGCTAGAGCCCAGATCGCGGGCGAACGCGATGCCCGCTTCGCTGGTGACCGACATCTGAGTCGACGCGTGGATGGGGAAGTCGGGCGAAAGGCGACGGATAAGGCGGCAGATGCCAACGTCTTGCACGATGGCGGCATCGACGCCGGCAGCGATGATGGAGCGGAGAAAGGACTCCGCATCCGGCATCTCGTCGGAAAAAACGAGAATATTGAAGGTCACGTAGCCCTTGACCCCTCTGGAGTGCAGGAAGGCCATGAGCTCGGGCAGGTCGGCCACGGTGAAGTTCTTGCCCCGCATGCGGGCGTTGAAGCGCTCCAGTCCGAAATAGATGGCGTCGGCCCCGTTTTCCACTGCCGCCCGGGCGCAGTCCCAGTTTCCCGCAGGGCAGAGCAGCTCGGGTTTGGAGACTTGGCGGGTGTTTTCCTCTCGTTGCGAGAGGCGCTTGGGAATGAGTTTCGGCATGGTAGGCGGTTCGCTGAGCGGGGGAATTGAGTGCGCAATGCTCGTGATGGCAAGCGCGGGACGGAGCGAATTGCCGGCTCGACGCATCTAAGTGGCCTTGGGGACGAAAAACTCCGGGAAGGGGCCTAGGCAAGCTGGCTTGTGTCGAGGGGTGTTTTTGCCGATAGGTAGCTGTGGTGACAAGAAAAGGAGTAGCGTATCTCGTGGCGTTCGTAGCGGCCCTGCTGGCCCTCTACCTGTCAACGCGCCGTCTCGCTACCGGTCCGCAAGGGAAGCAAGGATCTCCTGAGGTGGTGCAAGATGCTGAAAACGAGTGGGTTGCGAACGTCCTAGGCCGCGAGGACGATCTTCCTCTAGCGACGGCCGTCTTCGCCACCGAACCCGCCCGCTGGCCGGGGTTTCCTTTTTCCGAGCTGGACCGGCGTGGCGAATTGATCGAGGAAAGCGTGACCTACGATGACGCGACGCGTCGCGGCAAGCGCTCTCGATTGCTTTCGGTGCCGGATTTCCCATTTCCCGTGCGCATCGATTATGGCTATGAACGCGATGCGACGACGGGCGAGCGCATCGTGCTCAGCGTGAGCGAGATGGCGGCGGACCGTATCCTGGTGCGAGTGAGCGAATCCGCCGGAATCCGCGCCCTCGAGCGATTGGCTGAGGAGGTGGGAGTGGGCGAGGTCAAGCGACTTGGCTCGATGCCTTGGTACGAGCTGAGACTTGCCGAGGCGGATCTGAGGGCCGTGCCGGAAGGAATCGCGAAGGTCTACGAAAACGCAGAATCCGTCAAGGGGCTGTATGCGGAGCCCAACTACATCGTGCACGCCGCTTCCCTTCCGAATGATCCCAAACTGCAGGACGGCACTCTTTGGGGGCTGGACAATCAAGGGCAAAACGGCGGCGTGGCGGATGTCGATATCGATGCGTCCGAAGCGTGGGCTGTTCGCAGCGACGCTTCGCAAATCGTAGTCGCAGTGATCGATACCGGGATAAATACCGAGCACCTGGATCTCGTATCCAATCTTTGGGTAAACGAAGGAGAGATCCCTGACAACGGGGTCGACGACGATGGCAATGGATTTATCGATGACGTGCACGGGATAAACGTCATTCGGATGACCGGCGATCCGATGGATGACAATGGACATGGCACGCATTGCTCTGGCACTATCGCAGCTCGGGGAGATGACGGGCAGGGAGTTGTCGGAGTGGCTTGGCAGGCGCAGCTCATGGGGTGCAAGTTTCTCTCGGCATCCGGCAGTGGGACCACCGCGGACGCCATTTTGTGCATCGACTACGCCCTCGCCATGGGCGCCGATGTGATGAGCAACAGCTGGGGGGGCGGTCCGTACTCACAGGCGTTGTACGATGCCATCGATTTTGCCGAACAGGCTGGGGTGGCGTTTGTGGCCGCAGCGGGAAACTCCGGCCGAGACGCGGATGCGGCCCCGTCCTATCCGGCGGGCTACGATCTCGACAATGTCGTCTCCGTCGCCGCGATTGACCGTTCCGGCGAATTGTCCGGATTTTCCAACTACGGAGTTGAGAGAGTTGATCTCGCCGCTCCAGGATCGGAGATCCATTCGACGTGGATCGGGGGAGCGGACGAGTACAAAAGCATAAGCGGAACCTCCATGGCGACTCCTCATGTGAGCGGTGCCTTGGCCTTGTTGCTGGCGGAGTATCCGCAAGCTCCGTTGCGGGAGAACCTTCGCCGTCTGTATTATGGTGTGGATACGAGAGAGGCTCTGTGGGAAAAAACCGCTTTCGGGGGTTGGCTCAATCTGGCCCGTTCGCTGGCTATGGTCGAGGCGCCTGAGCCGCCAGTCTTTGTGAAGCGCCCCGCCGCAAACACCATTGCGATCGAGGGAGGCGACCTTCTGCTTGAGGCTCAGGTTCAGAGCGAACTTCCGCTGTCGGCGCAATGGTATTTCGAAGGCGCGCTCATCGATGGGGCCACCGATCCCTCCCTCGTCGTGAAAGGGGTCACGCAGGCCGACGCTGGCGCCTATCGATTCGTGGCATCGAATGATGACGGAGTGGTCCAATCGATTGCTCGCGTGGAGGTCGTGGCGGAGGATGCGACCCTCGCCAGCGCGGTCGACGCTGGTTTGTATGCATTTTATAGTTACGGAGATGAAGCGTGGGAGGAGTATCCTTACGACTCGGTCGAGGGAGGAAGCAGCGCCCGTTCGGGCCCGATCCTTGATGGTGAGGAATCCGGACTTTTCGTAGACCTGCAAGGCCCGGGACTCGTGACGTTCTTCTGGCGGCTTTCGGCTGAAACGAACTGGGACTACGGGGAAGTTCTTCTCGATGGGCAGCGTCGTTCCAGCGTTCGCTCCGTAGGCGAATGGAGTGAAGTGTCGGTCGAGCTGGAAGAAGCGAAAACGTATCGATTGGAGTGGCGCTACGTGAAGGATCAGTTCGGAGCCATGGGGCAGGATGCTCTTTTCGTGGACGCGGTTCGATTTTACCCGAGCGGCGAGGGGCCGCCGATCATCGTGCGGCAGCCGGAGTCCGCGGTTCTCGGAACGGATGCGGAGTATTATCTCGCTGTCGCAGCTCTGGCAGAGGGTGGGACGTATCAATGGTACAAAGACGATGCGGAAATCGAAGGAGCCATTCAGAGAACGCTTCGAGTGGTAGCTGATTCTCCAGAGAAGGAGGGCGTCTATCATGTGGTGGTTTTCAATGAGAATGGTCAGACCGCTAGCGCGGAAGTGCGTATCCAGATCGCGGATATAGCAGCTACGATTCAGGCGGATCCGGATGACGTGACTGCGACCGTAGGGGAGCGCGTTCGGTTCGAAGCCGAGGTGGCAGGATCATTGCCCTTGCGTCTGCAGTGGTACCGCGACGGAGTGAGTTTGGCTGGCGAGACCGGAGAGGTTTTGGAAATCGAATCGGTTCGTCTCGAGGATGCGGGGCGCTATCGGCTTGGCGTTTCCAACGCGTTTACCAGTGGAATCGTTTATTCGGAAGAAGCCCAGCTCGCAGTGAGCGACGTCGATCTCGCTCCGCGTTTCGTCAAGCAGCCCAGTTCCGGCTACTGGCAGCTAGGCTCTCCTTTTCGGCTCTCGGCCGCGGTGGAGGGAGGGCTCCCTATCACGTATCAATGGTTTAAGGACGGCGAAGCTCTCGAGGGGGAGACGGATCGTTTTCTGGAAAGATCGTCGGCGCAGCAGGAAGACGCGGGAAACTATCGCTTGAAGGCGAGCAACGCCCTTGGTGAAGCGACGAGCCAGGTCGCGGAGGCCGTCATCATCGGGAATGTCGCTGAAGCCTTGGACACTCCCGAGAGGGCGTGGCAGCTGGAAGGGGGAGGCTACTTCTTCGCCCAAAGCGAGGTGACCCACGATGGAGTCGACGCGTTGCAATCGTCCAGCGAATCCAGTTTCTTTGGGAAGCTTTCGGTTATTGAAACTGAGGTCGCGGGTCCGGCGAACGTTTCGCTGTACTGGAAGCAGGATGTGGCCTGGACACCATCGGAAATCGCCCTTTTCGTGGATGACGAGCTGGTCGGCCGGATGAGCCGAGCCCGAGATTGGAATCGGGTTCTCGCGAAAGCGCCTGCTGGCGTGCACACCTTGCGCGTACAGAGCTTGATCGAATCCGGCAGCACCTTGTGGATTGACGAGGTCGAAGTATTCGAGCGTCCCGCGATTCATGCGATCGTTCGACCTGTCGCGGTCGAGGTAGGCGATACGGCTCAGCTTTGGGTTGACGCGTTTGGAGCGGGCTCGCTTACGTATCAATGGTTTAAGGACAATGTGCCTCTGGTTGGAGAAGATCGTTCCGTTTTGGATCTTGAGAATTTGGATACAGAGACGGAAGGCATGTATCATGTGTTGGTGGAGAACGAATATGGTAGCGCTCAGAGCGAGCCGGTTGCCGTGAAAGTTCTAACGCGAGTGGCGCCGGAAGTTGCCGATGAAAGCGTCGACCTCGCTTTTCAGGAAAGCGATGGTTGGATCGCCACCGTGGATGGAGAGGGGGAGGTCGCGCTCGTATCGACCGCGAATTCCTCGGGCGAGGAAAACCGTTTGGAAGCCATCGTGCAAGGTCCGGGCTCCTTGGTTTTCGATCTTGGGATTGAGAGCTCTGGCTGCTGCGCCTCGGTGCGCTTGCTGGTCGACGATGAGCAGCGAGCCCTCTATTCGGATGGTTTCGAAGGGGAGGGCGCCCCTGCATTGACCCAGCGGCAAGTTTGGCTGGAGGAAGGCGTTCACCTGGTGTCATGGGTTTTTAGATACGGAAACAATGCTCCGCCGAACGCTCGCGCCGCGTTTCTCGATTCCATTCGGCTGACCAGCGATCCTGTTTTCACGAAGCATCCGGTGTCGCGACGAGTGGTGGAAGGCGCCACGGTGACGCTATCGGTCGAGCTTGCGAACGTGGAAGGCATGAGCTTTCAGTGGTACCGGGAAGATCAGCCAATCGCTGGCGCCACAGCGGCCCGGCTGCGCCTTGTGACCGTGGGCGCCGAGCAGGAAGGCGCTTATCGCTGTGTCGTGACCAATGCTCTGGGGGTGAACGCTCGCTCCGATGCCGCGAACCTGACCGTGGTGACCGGGCTCGCTCAAGCGCTGGACCTCGATTTCGGAAAGCTCGTTTCCGGAGGACGGGAATGGGAGAGGCAGAGCGAGCAGACCATCTCGGGGGACGACGCGGTCGCGTTCATCGCATCCGAAGCGAGCTCGTTCAGCCTGTTCGCTTTCGATATCGAGGTGCCTGATGGAGAGCGTCGAGCCCTGGCGTTTTGGATACGCATTCAAGGCCTGTCTGAAAACGCTTCGGCGCGTGTGAGCGAGAGCGGAGGAAAGGAGTTTCGCTTCAGAGAGAACTTCGACTGGAAGCGTGTGGTGCTTCCCCTGGCCAAAGACGGCCCGAATCGCGTGACGTTCAGCGTGAACAAGAGCACCGGTTTGCAGCGGGACGATCTTGGCGTTTGGTTAGACGGGTTCGAGCTGGTGGAAGCGCCCGTCTTCTACGAGCAGCCGATCTCCATCGCCCGGTACTGGGGCGATGAAGTGGAACTGACTGCGGAAGCGACGGGGGCGACACCGCTTACCTATCGGTGGGTTCATGATTCGAACGGATCGACCGGGGATTCGAGCTCTCCTGACGGCGCGTTGACAGTGTCTTTGGATCGGCTTTGGGACGGATCCGCGGGCGCCTATCAGGTCGAGGCGGCCAATCAAGTCGGTACGGCCATCAGCGAGCGGGTCGATGTCGCTCTCCTCGAAAACCGCTTCAGCGCCGCGGTGGGGGCGCCGGGGACGACAGTGTGGTCGGAGGGAAACCGGCTTTGGGAAATCAGTCCGGAGGAGCGTTCGGTAGGCGAGGCTGGCCTGACGGTCGGGGATCTCGGCCCGCGCCAGGAAAGCTCGGTCTTCTGGTGGGTTCGCGGTCCGGGTACGCTTTCCTTCGACTGGAAGCTCGACTCGCCCAGTCAGAAGGATCGCTTGCTCTTTTTCGTAAACGGATTCCAGGTGAGCGGCCTCTACCAGAGCTCGGACTGGCGCGGGTATGAAGTCGATGTGGGCGACGCGTTCTATCTCGCTGAAGTGGCGCTCTCGACGTCCGGCGAAGAAACGCAGCGAATCGGTCGGGCCTGGCTCGACGCGGTGCGCTTCGAGCGTCCGGGAGCGCAGGGATACGCGGACTGGCGAGGGGACGCCTTTGCCGGCTGGAGCGGCGAGCAAGGACTAACGGCTGCCGAGGCGGACGCCGACCAGGATGGCGTCGCCAATTTCGCCGAATACGCCTTCGGCACGGATCCTTTGGAGAGAAACGCCCTACCCAAGGTGGCAATGCGCATGCAGGACGGGCGATGGAGCGCGATGGTCGACTTCACCTTGAACCCAGTGGCCGACGACGTTTCGGTCGGGCTGGAGATCAGTCGCGACCTTCGCCGCTGGTACCCGTTGCGTGCCCGCTTCGCGGAAAGCGGGGACGGGGACTCGCGCCACGCCACGCTCGCCTACCTGCTCGAGGAAGACGAATTGGATAAGGAGGCTTACGTAAGGCTTGCGGTATATTATTTGGATGGCGCCGAGTAAGCTAGTTGCGAAAGGGAACATTTCGGACTGGATACGGTTGTGTGAGGGTTTAGTCTGACTTCATTTCCTGATCCAACACCATCTTGTAAGAGCATGCCTTTCCTTTCCATTCGAAGCTCCCTTAGGGGCTATCCTTGTCTGCGCCGGACTCAAAGGCTTTTGACTGCCGGGCTGGCCAGCGTCCTGCTTTCGTCCTGCGCCTCACTCGATGCCATGCGGCGAGTCGAGGTCGATTTCGAGTACGTCTCCGAGATCGCGGCGGAGCGATCCGAACGGGCGTATCAGGCTCCGACCCCGGTGCCAGAGGCCCTGATGGACCTGGACTACGACGAGTACCGCAAGATCAGCTACAACAACGACAGCTATCTGTGGAAAAACGAGGGGCTTCCGTTCGCTCTGGGATTCTTCCACCCCGGATTCCTTCATGGAAACCGCGTCGCGGTGAACGAGTTCACCGCCACCCATGCCCAGCGCATTCCCTATTTGAGCACCTTCTTCGAGTTCCAGGACAAGGAGCTGGAGAAGGCCTTGCCCAAGTCGCTCGACTTCGCGGGATTCCGCATCTCGTCAAGCGTCGGCAACGAAAACGACTATCGGGAGGTCGCTTCCTTCCTGGGGGCGAGCTACTTTCGCGGCACCGGCTACGACATCAACTACGGGACCTCGTCGCGCGGTATCGCCATCAACTCGGGGCTAGGGGAGCCGGAGGAGTTTCCGCGCTTCGTGGAGGTTTGGCTGGGCAAGCCCAAGCCCAACGCTCGCGAGCTCACGCTCTACGCCTTGCTTGACGGGCCGAGCGTGACGGGCGCCTACCAATTCGTCATCCATCCCGGCGAAGACACGGTGATGAACGTGAAGGCTCGGCTGTTTCTGCGCGAAAGCGTCGAGAGCTTCGGGGTGGCTCCGCTGACCAGCATGTTTTGGAGGGGCGAAAACCGGAAATCGCCGGAGAGCGACTATCGTCCGGAGGTGCATGACGCCGATGGCTTGATCGTGAAGGAAACCGATGCGGCTCCCATCTGGCGAGCCCTCGATCTGGCGGACAAGACCCGTCTGTCCTATTTCAGCGTGAGCCGGCTAAGCGGATTCGGTTTGTTTCAGCGCGATCGAGAGTTCGAGAACTACCAGGACCTCGAGGCCCACTACCACCGTCGCCCATCGGTCTGGATCGATACCCGAGGGGACTGGGGAAAGGGCTACATCAAGCTGGTCGAGCTGCCGACCAGCAACGAGTTCGAGGACAACGTAGTGGCCTTCTGGGAACCTGCGGTGCTGCCGGAGAAGGGGAGCGCCTTGGACTACGAATACGACATCCACTGGTTCGGCGAGCCCGCTCCGGAGACCTACCCGCAGTGCACCGTGCGCTCCACCAGAGTGGGGGAGGATCAGTCCTATCCCGGGTCTCACGTCTTCGTGATCGACTTCGAGGGAGCAGGCGAGGATGCGGGCCAGCCGGAGCTGGTCACGGCGGTAGACGGAGCTGCGACGCTCATGGACAAGCAGGTCGTCTGGAATCCTTACTTGGAAACGTGGCGAGTCATCTTGCGTCTCGAGCAAACTGCTGAGGAAGGCGTGATCGAGCTGCGCAGCCAGCTGCTCTTTCCCATTGGCGCGGAGTCGGAAGTCTGGGCCTATCAATGGACACTTTAAGGTTCATCACGCCCCGCTCCGAAACCTTTATCGACTGGAGCGAGGCCTATGAGCGGGTGGAAAACTACTTCTGCTCGCTGCGTATCCAGAATCGGCTGCTCCTTAGCCAACTGGTGGCTCATATTCTCACCAGCGCCGCCGAACGTGTCGAAAAAACGGATACGCCGCCCGCTGTGCTGGCCATGGAGGAGGCTCACAAGGTGGTGGAGGACTGGTTCGGCGAAGTGCTGAAGGCAGCGAATCTGGAACCAAACGAGCTCGGCGCCCAGGGACGCTTGGCTTTGTTTTTGGCGGACGTGCCCACTCGCTGGCAAAACGAGTTTCTGCATCCGGGACCTTGGCCGGACGAGTTTCTGCAAGCCATCCGCTCGACCTACTTGAGGACTGGTCCGGACTTCCACAAGGCCCGCATGATTCCCCGCGATATCGACCTCGGTCCGGTGTCAGCGGTGGCGGACGAGACCTGGCGCGTCATCGATCGTTGGCCGATTCTAGGAGCCATGCTGGTATGGACGATCTACCTCGGCGCCATCGGTCTGTTGGTGTATTTGCTTCACTAGTACGAATCGGGACATGGGATTTAAAAGCATCAGGCAGTTTCTGGATTGGCAGCGGTTTTTCTTCTTCCTGCTCACGCTGTCCTTTGCCGCGTTTCCGACAACGCTCTTCGCCAATCTGCTCTGGAGAGCCGGCATCGATCAAGGCCTCGTCAGCCTGACCATCCTCTTCGCCATTCTGAATTGGAATATCGCCTGGGGAGCGACGCACTCCCTGATCGGGTTCTTCAAGCGTCGCATGAAGCGTCGCAAACGCGAGCAGCGTTTCGTGGATTTGGAGCATCCGGGCAGCGTGGCCATCGTGCTGCCGGTCTACAACGAGGATCCGGTGCGCGTCTTCGCCGGTCTGCAGGCCATGTACGAGTCGCTGCAGAAAACGGATTTCGCGGATCGGTTCGACTTCTTCATTCTGAGCGATTCGACGCGGCCGGAGCGGTGGGTGGAGGAAGAGCATCGCTGGGCGTCGCTCTGTCGGGAGCTGGGAGCCTTCGGGCGCATCAACTACCGTCGCCGTTCCGTGAATACGGACAAGAAAGCGGGAAACCTGCTGGAGTTTTGCGAGAGCTGGGGCGCTCGCTATCGCTACATGCTGACGCTGGATGCGGACAGCGTTCTGAGCGGGGAGACCATCGTGGAGCTATACAAGCGCATGGAGGAGAACCCGCGCATGGGGATTCTGCAGACCGCTCCCAAGATCGTTTACTCCGAGTCGTTCTGGGGACGGCTGCAGCAGTTTTCCAATCACTTCTACGGGCCGATCTTCACCTCCGGGCTGAACTTCTGGCAGGGCAACGAGGGCAACTACTGGGGCCACAACGCCATCATTCGCATGTCTCCGTTCATGGAGCATTGCGCCTTGCCGGATCTGCCCGGCCGCGAGCCGTTTGGGGGCAAGATCCTCAGCCACGACTTCGTGGAGGCCGCCCTGATGCAGCGGGCCGGTTTCGATGTCTGCCTGGCGGAGGACCTTGAAGGCACCTACGAGGAGTGTCCGCAGGATGTGATCGAGCACGCCAAGCGCGACCGTCGCTGGTGTCAGGGAAACATGCAGCATTTCTGGCTGCTCTTTTCGCGCGGTCTGACCATGGCCTCCCGCATGCATCTAGGAAACGGCATCATGGGCTACGCTTCTTCGCTGCTGTGGGGCTTGTTCATGCTATTCGGTGGCATCCTGGTCTTCAACCGCTTCCGCAGCCAACTGTCCATCTTGCCCACACGTGGCATCGGCCAGTTCTTTGACATCCCTTTGCACGAGCACTCGATCCTGGTGGCGTCGATCACCTTCAGCTTCCTGTTTCTGCCGAAAGTGCTGGCGCTGCTCGACGCCTTTTTAAGCAAGGGCCGATGTCGAGCCTTCGGGGGGCGTCTGGCCTGCGTCGGCGGCGTCTTGCTGGAGCTGCTGGCCTCGGCGGTGATCGCGCCGGTGATGATGCTGTACCACGCCCAGTTCGTGCTCTCCACCGCGTTTGGAAAAGGGGTGGGCTGGTCGACGCAGAATCGCAACGCTGGCGAAGGGCTCACGTTTCGCGATGCTTTCGCCGCCCACAAGATGCATGCGTTGATCGGCGTCGTCGCCACCGTCCTTGCTTCGCGGGTGAACATGTCGTTTCTGCTTTGGACGCTGCCAGTGACGGGCGCGATGATCATTTCTCCCATCGTATCGCGCATTCTGAGCAGTCCGAAGTGGGGCAGAAATCTTCGCGGTATCAATATTTTGGCGACGCCTGAGGAGCTGAATCCGAGCGAGGAGCTCATCTCCCTGCGAGAGATCGAGCAGCGTCTGCGCAGGAGCAATCGGCTGTTTAGCGAGGACCCGGATGCGGATGGTTTGATGAACGCGGTGGTGGATCCCTACATCAATGCGATCCGAGTGACGCTTGCCCGAGAGGAGGAGTCTCGCAGCCAGATGGTTGCCGATACGAACAAGCTGGGCATGGAGCTGCTTCACCGCGGGCCGGAAGCCTTGGGGCATCTCGAGCGCAAGCTGTTCATGTCGGATTCCAAAGCCCTCCTGCGGGCCCACAAGCTAGTGTGGACCCTGGACCTGGATAGCCTGCATCCCTCTTGGGCTCCGCTCTTTCGCCGCTACCACTGGAGCCGAGCGGAGTGATCGATCGAGCTTTCTGGCGTCGGCGGTTTCGGCGTTTTTTCGAAAGTCGTAGTCTCGGGGGTTTCGGAGTCAGTCGGCGGTGATCCAGCACTCCAGCGTGTCGGGCGAAGCGCTCTCGAAGAGGGTGTCGGACCGAATTTCCACATGGTAGACCCGCGCCGTCTGGTTTTCGATGCTCTGGTAGGATTGCGGGGTCAGTTCGATTCGAATGGTTTTCCGATCTTCGCTGATTTCGAGCGATGCGATTTGCTCCTGCACCGGATCCAGCTCTGGCGAGCCGTAGTCCGGGGCGTCACGGTAGGTCCATGAATTGATCGCTATCGAATCGCGTATCGACTCCTCTGATACGCTGGATGAGATCGGTTTGGTGAAGGCGATGGAGAAAGCCTCGTCGGCTTGGGAGACGGTCTGAATATCGATTGGCGTCGTTTCTCCGTCCCAAACGATGCGTTGCAAGCTAGCGACCTTTCCGCCGCGGGCCTGCCAACCTCGGCCCGTTTGTCCGATTAGCAAGCTGCCGTCAGGTAGAAAGACGGGACGCATGATGCCGGACTGGAGCTCGGCAGCGAAAGGAATGACGGCGCCGACTTCGCTGTTGTTCACTGTTTCGGTGACGACGCGGAAGAGCTTGGACTGAGTCTGGTCTCCGATGAAAAGTTGGCCCGCGAAGGGGCCGAAGCCGCCACCTGTGGTGTCCCACGCCGGATTTCCAGGCGAGTTCGCCACGTGATTGTGCGGGAAAAGGACCACTGCTGGTATCCGATCTTTCGCTACGGCTTCCCATTGGATTTGCGGAGAGTCGGGCTGCATGCCGGGAAGGTCGACCAGACCGGAGGGGTGACCATAGAATTCTCCTTCGTTCAAAACGAAGAGTTTGGAGGTTCCCACGAATTCGCCCTGGTTTTCTGAATACCACAAGCGACCATCTGGGGCGAAGGCCAAGCCCGCGGGACTGCGCAAGCCGTTTGCCCAAGGGATGAACTCGCCCTCGGGCGTCACTTTGATGGTCCAACCGCTGAATCCCCCACTGGTCCCCATGTACAAGCCGCGAGCCTTGTAGATGGCATCGTCGGCGTGCAGCAGGTTCAGGTTGAAGTAGTAGTTCCCTTCCTTGTCCTGCGCGGGGCCATGCATGTACGAATGGTAGTTGCTGTGATAGCTGAACTGGTCGGCGAGCGTCTCGAACCGGTCGGCGAGGCCATCTCCGTCCAGATCGGTCACGCGGGTCAGTTCCGGTTTCTGTCCCACCACGAGCTGCAGTCCGCTTTGATCTTCCACCACCACGCCGAGGCTGTCGAAAAGCCCTTCGGCGAAGAGGCGCCACTTCCCGTTCACGATGCGCCAGATGCCAGAGGTCCGGGTGGCGACCACGATGGTGCCATCCGGAGCCACATCGATGCCGGTAGCCTCGAAAAGCAGATCGCGACCGAAGGGATCTTTAGGCGGAAGGTATTGTTCGGAGCGATATCCAGGAGGCAGCTCGGCCTCGGTCGGCTCGATTTCGAGGTCTTGCGTCAAGTGGTCGAAGGCGCTGGGTTCGGGCTTCCACGCGGAAGAGGAAAGGGCAAGGCTTGCTCGAAGGATCGCTTGGGAATCGGACAAAGGCGGCACGATCCAGGTGGCATTGTCGTCGAGGCGTCCCGTTTCCGCTTTGATATCCTTCAAAGCTTCGGTGTTGAGAGCGAAGCGCTGTTCGTCGGGCAGATTGCCCGAAACTTCGATGGTGGTGGTTCCCTCGGAATCGACTTCGAAGCGAAGGGAGATTCTGTTGCTTCCGACTCTGTAGTTGAAAGTCGGAGACGCGGAAGGCGTCGTGGAATCCAGGGTGTATCCAAGAAACTGAGCGTCTACGCTGGCCACGTTGTCGAGGTGGTCCTCTTCGCTGCGCAGGGAGGCGTCGATGGTTTCCCAATCATGGAAGACGGCCTCCTTGAAGGAAAAGTCGGCCGGTTTTCCGCTGGGAAGCAAGGGAGCGATGAGGGCCCCGGCGTCGCCCAACTCGATTTCCTTGCTTTGAAATCCGGGCTCGAAGCCGTCGCCGCCACGGTTTTTCCATTCTCCCTCCGCGTTGAGGAATCCGCCTTGCCAGATTCTCTCGATGCCGAGGGTGCGGGGGTCGAAGCTGAAGTTGACGGCGTTTGGCAAGGCCACGTGAATGGATCTGCCAGAAAGCCCCGGCATCGAACCGCGCTGGATGCGGGTTCGCTGGTCGACCAGGATCAGCATCGGATCGAGCAGGGGGTCGTACTGGGCCGGACCGGTCTGCGTGACCAGAAGCTGAGCTGGGCCTTCTTCTCCGGGGTCGTTGAGCGTGGCAAGATAGCTGTAGATGGCGCTCGCTTTGGTCGGTCCAAGGAGCTCTTCGCTATAGGGCGGCATGACCGGCAGGTAGGTCTGACCCGTCTTCGGTTCGGATTCGGCGACTGCGAGCTCGCTTGCGGGGTTGCGGATGCTGTGAATCAGGTAGGTGAGGTCGGCGTCGATAAAGTAGCGGTTGCCGCTGCCTGATTCCTCGACTTCGCGCTTGCGTGGGGCGCGCTTGAAAAGCCCGTAGAGATTGGGCCCGGTTTTCAGCGAGGAATCGAATTTCTTCGTCGTGTGGCACTCGATGCAGCCAAGCTCCTTAAAGGTCTTTTCGCCCGTCGCTACGTGGTCGACCAATTGGGAGACATTGGTTTCGCCCGCGGTCTCGTTCGGCACGGAGACGGTTTCGAAGTCCGCGTGATGAATCTGGAAGTTGCGAATGGCGATGGGACCGTTTGCTCCTCGGATCGCGTACGGATAGCTGGCTTGTTCCCAGTTTTGCATCGATCCTTCGGTGTAGTATGGGATCGTTTGATACTGCTGCACGAGCTCGCCGTTGAGGGTCGCGTCGATGAGAAAGGCCGGGTCGATCTTGTTTTGCGCCTCGTCGAACCGCAGGGTGCGAAAGCGCAAGGAAAGCGTTTGCCATTCGCCATCCGGACGGGAGGCGTTTACAAGTGGCGGAACCGCTGCGAAGGCTTGATCGCGGTTGCGATCGAAGCCGCCTCCGATGGCTCCTGCGGTGGCGTCGCCCGGCTCGTCGCTCTCGCTGCTAGACAGCTTGATCTCGTAGCGTCCCAGCAGGTAGAGGCCCGCTTTCGAGCCTTTGGGAACCATGAAATCCAGGCTGACAATGGCGTCTCCATAGTGGTGGCGGGTGGCCAGCCAGCCTGCGTCGCCATGTTCTCCATTGGTATAGAGGATGTCTCCGGATCCACTTCCCACGAGATGCTCTCCATCGGACGAGAGCTCGATGGCGGCGGCGGTTTGCCAGCCCTCGGTAGGCTCGAGGTAGTCCAGGCTGGCCTGGGCGAAGCTTTGCATCGCGGGCAGGACGAGAATTGAGAAAAAGGCGTAGGCGTGGCGTGTGAACGAGTTCATGTAGGCGGTCCCGAGAGGGGACAATGAGCGAAGTGATTGAACGATTAATCGATTAGGCAAATCCACTGTCCTGACTGAGTTGCCAAGCGGCAAGCGCAAAGGCGGGAGGCGTTTTCCGGGCGGCCCGAATGGGCTAGCAGTAGAGAAAAGGTGGGTAGAGGCGCTTATGGAATCAGGGAATCCTTAGGGGCTGATCCGTCAGGAAAGGACCAGGGCGCATTGCCGCTTCAGGGAGGGCGTGATTCGGACGATGAAGGAAGCGCATCTCTACGCTTCATCGCATACGCGCATCGCTCTCCTGGTTCGCAATGAACACGTTAAAACCGCTTGCCACTCTCGCCTTCTTTCTTTCCGCCATGGTTTCCGCCAGCGGTCTGACGTTTACCGATGTCGATCTCGATGGCCGCGACGGCGAGCCCGACTATCTCTACGTGGAGAAACGAGGGCAGAAGCAGTCCACCTGGAGCTCGACCTTCGATCTGCTCGCTGCCGGGTACGACCCGCTGAAGATGGAGCTCGTCAGGGCGACGGTCTTTTTTGCCTTCGCGGACGACTGGTTTCACGATGGTGCGGAAAAGGCGACCATCGAAGTCGGCGGCAAAACGCTTTGGAGAAAGCAGGAAGTCGACGGCTTGTGGCTGTTTCCCATCGTCGGGTACGATTGGTATTCGGCGACGCTCGACGGCGAGCTGCTGGCCGACCTGCAGGATGGCAGCATCGGCTATTCCGTGGTGGCTACGAATGGCGACTTCTTTTTCAAGGAGGCCAAGCTGGTCGCTCATGGCGAAGTCAGCGTTCCCGATACGGGGCTCACCGGGGCGATGCTCGGGCTGGGGCTTGCCATCCTGTTCGTGCTGAAAAAGCAGATGCGCTCGGCGAAGGGCGACTAGCGGAGCGTCGCGAACAAGCCCCGCTTCGATCGTAAGCAAGTCGATGTCGTCTCGGGGAGGGCTCGATAGCTTGGGCTAGAACTCGAGAAAGTGTCGCTGTCGCCAACCAAGCAGCTCCTTGGCTCGATCGTTGGCCATGAGCGTTTGGCGTCCAGTGATCTCGCGTTTGAACTCGCTCACGCCAGGCAGGTATTCCTTCACCAGGTCCATGGTGTCGCGATCGTTGGAAATGTCGTCTGCGGCGAGGATGACCGCCTCGCAGCCGAGGTCGTCCTTTTCGATGCCTAGGCGGCAGGCGATCGCCAGATCCCGCGAGTCGATGTAGGACCAAAGCACCCGCTGACGATATTCCGGATGGTCGAAGCTGGCGATGACTCCGGCGTGGTCCTCCGGGCAGAGAATGTTGCCGATGCGCAAGGAAACCACCTGCATGCCGGTGCGGCGATGGAAAGTGGCGGCCGTGGCTTCGTTGACGATCTTCGAGAGACCGTAGCTGTCTTCCGGGAGTTGCGGGTGGGCTTCGTCCACCGGCAGGTACTGCGGCTCGAAGAAGTCGGTGGCGAAACAGATGCCGTAAGAGGATTCGCTGGAGGCGATGACCGCTTTCTGGATTCCCAAGATGGCGCAGCCTTCCAGCACGTTGTAGGTGCTCATGGAGTTCACCCGGAAGACCTCGTTGTTTGGCGTTTCGTGGGCTCGGGGGATGGCCGCCATGTGTATGACGCCAGCGTAGGGCTCTCGGCTCCCGGTGTTGAAGGCGGAGAAGGAAGTGATGACCTGACCCATGTCGGTGAGGTCGGCGATGATGGTGCGGCAGAGCGGCTCGCTGGGCTGGCGCGAGTCCACGTTTACCACTTCGTAGCCCTCTTCGATCAGGTGTTTGACGATCCAGTGTCCGGCTTTGCCGGAACCTCCGGTGACGATGATACGTTTGCTTGGCATAGGCGATAGGTGTGGGTGGGGGGTCTCGGTTTGTGGGGTAACGAAACGTGGAGAGGCCGAGTCCCATTGCAAGGGATCACGGGCGATTCCCTGCTCTTACTATGCAACGCGAAACCAGCGGTGATCGAGGACCGCCTGGCAAGCCTTTAGGCGAAGAAGCGGTGGTAGCTTTTCCAGCCGACCCATACGCCGACCAGCGAGAACGATCCGCTTGTGAAAAAGGCGGTCATGAAATCGCCGAAGGTTTCGCCCACGTACCAGCCCAGGTAGCTGAAGAGCGTCATGCCGACGAAGATGCAGAGCTTTTGCATAGCGCATCTATCGACAGAGCGAGGCGTCGACTGAAACGCAACGCCCCGAGCCCGTTTGCCTTAGATGCGCTTTTCTTCGATATCGTAGACGTCGAACCAGACGTAGACGATCTTGTTGGCAGGGATGAACTCGGGGATGTAGCCTTCGAGAAACTCCTGCAGCTCGATCGGCATCTCGCTGGGGCGGAGACCGCGCATCTTGTTGTTCCAGGCGATGATCTCGCGCTTGTCCTCCACTTTGGAGTTTTCCTGTATCCATGCGGCGACCGCATCGTCGTCGGCCCCGGTGGCTACGAACTCCTTGAAGACCTCGCCGTCGATGCCGGTGAAGTCGAAGAAGAAGTTGTCCAGCGGGCAATTGAAGTGGTACTCGTCATTGGTTCCCGCTAGCACGGCGCGGCACTTGTCGAGGGCGCGAGCGGCCACTACGTATCCTCCAAGCGTGGTACGCGGGCTGCGGGGAAAGTCCTTGCTCAGGTCTTTGGCAAGGGCGGCGACTTTGTTTTTCGTTTCGGTAGACATGTAGGATGCAACGAACGTGGCGGCGGACGGATTGATGACTTTTTGTGTCGCGGGTCGCTCCGTGGCGGGCAGCGTGGGAGCTATGTCAATCGTTGTGGATCTTTCGAATCGGGTCGCTTTGGTCACCGGCGCCACGGGTCAACTGGGTCGCGTCATCGCGACCACTCTAGCGCGAGCGGGAGCGGACGTGGCGGTGCACTTTCATGGGAACGAAGCCAAGGCCGCGGAGCTGGTGGGAGCGATCGAGGGCTTGGGGCGTCGAGCGGTAGCGGTCCGAGCGGACGTGGCGGATCTGCAAAGCGTGCGCTCGCTGGGCGAAACGGCGCAGGCGACCCTCGGCGCTCCGGATATCGTGGTGGCGTGCGCGGTTTCACAGGTTTGGCCGTGGTCCACGGTGCTGGAAGAGGACCCGGCGGATTACGAGGACCAGTTTCGCAGCTGCGTGATGCAAAACGTGCACTTGGCAAAAACGTTTCTGCCGGCGATGAAGGAACGCGGCTGGGGGCGCTACGTGGGGATCAACACGGAATGTCTGATGCAGATGGGCGAGACCATGTCGGCCTACGTGTCCGGCAAGCGCGGCATGGATGGACTCTTGCGGGTGCTGGCCCGTGAAGTCGGCCCGGCCGGGGTGACGGTGAATCAGGTGGCGCCGGGCTGGACCATCAGCGAGCAGGATCGTGCCGCGGGCACGGAGGAAAACGAAAGCTATTCCAAAACGGTGCCGTTGCGCCGTCGCGGCACGGACCAGGAAGTGGCCAACGTGGTGGCGTTTCTGGCCTCGGATCTGGCGAGTTTCGTCACTGGCGCCCTGGTGCCGGTGTGCGGTGGAAACGTGATGCCCACGGTCTAGGGACCGGCGAGAGGCGACCGCGGCTAGGGGAGCTTGATTTCGCCGTTTACGATCTTGGCGATGGTCTCGGGATAGAGCCGATGCTCCTGCTCCAGCACCCGCTTGCGCAGGGTCTCGGGGGTGTCGACGGGGAAAACCGGCACTTTCGCTTGGGCCAGGATCGGACCTTCGTCGTAGATCTCGTTGACCAGATGCACGGTGGCGCCGGACTCCTTTTCTCCGTTTTCGATCACCGCTCGATGCACGTTCATGCCGAACATGCCTTGGCCGCCGTATTTCGGCAGCAGGGCCGGATGCACGTTGAGAATGCGGTTCTGGAACGCGCTGAGCACGCGGGGGCCCACGTGTTTCATGTAGCCGGCGAGGATCACCAGGTCGACGCGGGAGATGGAGAGTGCTTGCGTGATGGCGTCGTCGAGCTCCTCGAAAAGCGGGTGGGTCGTGTTGTTGAGCACCTCTGCGGTCAGGCCGGCTTTCGTCGCCCGCTCCAGAGCCGGAGCGCCGGGATTGTTGCAGATCAGGATGGTTGGGGTGGCGGCGATGGCGCCGCTAGCGCAAGCGTCGAGGATCGCTTGCATGTTGCTTCCGCCGTGGGATGCCAGGAATCCGAGTCTCATAGGGGTGCGAGGCTGAAGGGTGAGTGTTGAATGGTAAATAGCGAAATTCGCCACGAGCGTAGGGCTCTGATTGTCCTAGGGTAAGCGATAAGGTGGCGGGATGCGAACGGTTACCGAAGATAAGGGCGGCGCCAGGAAGGGAGCTGGAGAATCGGCGGCCCATCGCGAGCTGAAGCGGCTCGGTCGGGCCTGGCTGAAAGAGCGGGGCTGTCGGGCCACGGCGACCGAGGTGCGCTTGCCGCTGTCGCCCTACCGGGTGGATGTGGCGGGCTATCGGGCGGTCCCGACCATGGGCGTCTGGGGCGATACCTTCGCCTTGGAATGCAAGGCCAGCCGGGCCGACTTCTCCCGAGACGCGGGGCTGGAGGAGGCGGCGCGGGCGGAATCGAGGAAACTAGCGGAGGAGCGGCGGCGACTCACGGCCCTGCTGGCCACGCATTTGCCGGATTGCGCCCAGGGCGTTTCGCTTTTCGGGGAGTTTGACGAATACGATTTTTCCGATTTGCGGCATGATCGGTGGCGTCGCCTGGTCGCTCGCTGCGACCTGCTGGAGCGGCGCTTGCAGGATGGGGTGAAGTTTTCCCGCATCGTTCGCTACGCCTCGGCCAGCTTCTGCTACCTCGTGGTGGAGCCGAACGTGCTGCGCGGCGAGCATGAGATTCCGATCGGCTGGGGCTGCCTCGAGCGGGACGGAGAGCAGCTGCGACTGCTCAGAGAGGCCCGACGTCTGCGTTGTCGCGACGAAGCGAAACTGGTTTACCTGGAGCGCATCGCGGCGCGGGGCGGGCGATAGATTTTGCGGGGAAACGGGCTCGCTCGAGCTTGCTTCTAGGCGAGGAAATGGGCGCCGATGGCGATGGTGCCAACGATGAAGCAATAGATGGCGAAGTAGATGAGCTTGCCGCGGGTCACGATGGAGATCATCCACCTGCAGGCGAGCACTCCGGAGATGAAAGCGGCGATGAAGCCGGCGATGAGTGGGACGGCCCCAACCGTGCTCTCCGCCATGCCGCCATCGAGGATATCCTTGCAGTTGGCCCCGATGATGGGGATCAGCACCATGAGAAAGGAGAAGCGGGCGGCTTTGGCCTTGTCCACTCCTAGCAGCAAGGCGGTGGCGATGGTGGAGCCTGAGCGCGAGATGCCGGGCATGACCGCGATGGCTTGGGAAATGCCGATGATCAGGGCGGACTTGAAGGTCACCGGACCGCCTTCCTTAGGCGTGTAGTAGGTGAACGAGAGCAGGCATCCCGTGAGCAGCAGCATGCTGCCCACCAGCAGCACGTTTCCGTTGAAGAGGCTTTCCACTTCCTCCTTGAAGAAGAGACCGATGAAGATAACCGGAAGGGACGAAAACAGCAGCATCGCGATGTAGCGCTTCGACTCGTTCCAGTCGCTAGAGAAGAGACCGCGGAAAAGGCCGAGAATGTCTCTCCAGAAGATGGCGATGGTGGAGAGCACGGTGGCCCCATGCACCACCACGGTGAAGCTGACGTCTTCGGTGGTTTCGATGCCCAGGATGACCTTGCCCAGCTCGAGGTGCCCGCTGCTGCTGACAGGAAGAAATTCGGTGAGGCCTTGGATGATGCCGAGGATGATGGATTCGAGGAGCGACATGAGGCAGGTGAATCAGTGATCTGTGTTGGATGGAAACGGCTGGCGGGAGCGATGGCTTTTCTAGACCTCGCTCAGCAATTGGCGGACCATTTCTTCGGCCTGGCTGGTGTAGCCGGAGCCGAAGAGGTAGACATGGTTGAGACAATGGTAGAGATTGTAGAGCGTTTTTCTCACTGAGTATCCAGCAGATAATGACAGGGAGTCGTTATAGGCCTCGTAGAACTCGCGTGAGAAACCGCCGAAGAATTCGGTGAAGGCGATGTCCGCTTCGCGATCGCCGTAGTAGCTGCCGGGATCGAAGATGAATGGTTGCCCGTCCGCGTCGAACGCCACGTTGCCCGACCAGAGGTCACCATGAAGCAGCGAGGGATGGGGGCGATGATCCTCGAAGAAATCCTCCAGGCGCTCCAGCAGCGTGTCGGCTCCGCGTGGCGTGAAGCCGCGCGAATGGCAGAGGCGGAGCTGATGCTCTAGCCGGCGCTCGCGAAAGAAGGCGATCCAGTCGTCGCTGCGCTCGTTGGGCTGCGGCGTGGCTCCGATGAGGTTGTCGCGTTCCCAGCCGAAAAACGGCTGCTCTACGGCATGCAGCTCGGCGAGGCCGCGTCCCAGCGATTCCCAGTCTCCGGAGCGTGAGGCTCGGGTGGGGATGTATTCGAGAATCAAATATGCTTGGGTGTCGCTTTGCAGCTCGACGATGACCTTTGGCACGCGCACGCCATCGCATTCACCCAACTGACGCAGGGCGAGAGCTTCCGCTGCGTAGGCGTCCGCGAAGTGAGGCCGGTTCGATTTGAGAAAGTAGGAACGATCCTCGCCTTGCAGGCGAAATGCGTCGTTGATGCAGCCGCCCCCGATGGCCTGTTGGGAGGCGATGGAAAACGGTTTTCCCGTGGCCTCGTAAAGCGCGTTTTCTATCAGAGCCCGATCGTCCACAGAGAAATAGCGTCAGGAGCGCGAGTCTTGCACGGCTTCGAGGATCTGTTGGCAGCCATCTTCCAGCAAGTCGAGCACGTGCTCGAAGCCTTGGGCCCCGCCGTAGTAGGGATCGGGAACTTGCGTATCCGAATATTCGATGCAGAAGTCGCAGAATCGTTTCACTTTGGCGCGGTTTTCGTCGGTCGCCAGCTGCATCAAGTCTGCGTAGTTGTCGTTGTCCATGGCGAGCACCAGATCGAAGCGATCGAGATCCTCCGCGACCACTTGGCGAGCTCTGCCGGTCATGGGCAAACCGCGTTTGCGTCCAGCGGCCGACATGCGAGCGTCCGGGCTGTTGCCGGTGTGGTAGCCGATGGTGCCGGCTGAGTCGCATTCGACCTGATCTTGCAGTCCCGCGTCTTGTAGGAGTTTTCGCATCACGTTTTCCCCTGCGGGAGAACGACAGATGTTTCCCATGCAGACGAAGAGAATGGAGGAAATGGAGGTGGGTTGCGTGCTCATGGATTGGGTGGGACTGTAGAGGCGGGAACGGGTTCGGCAAAATGTTTTTACCGAAATAGTGGTTGCGATGCCTCTCGGGCGCTTCTAGGCTGCTTCCCATGATCGATGCCATAAAGAAAGCTGTGTTAGCAGGAGTCGGCGCTGCCGCGATCACCACCGAAAAGGCGGAGAAGGCGCTTAACGAGCTTGTCGAGAAGGGCAAGCTTTCAGCCAACGACGCGAAGGATGCCGCCAGGAAGATCTCGGACGAGGGAAAGCGCGAGTTTGAGGAGGCGACCAAGTCGCTGGAAGATCGCTTGAACGGCATGCTCAAGAAGCTCGGTCGCGGACAGGAGGAACGTATCAAGGCTCTGGAGACGAAGGTCGCCGATCTGGAAACGAGACTGGCCGCCATCGAAGCTGAAAAGTCGGTACCTGCTTCGGACGAATAGCCTCCGTTCGCATTCGTTTTATCGAGACCGCGCGGGACGCTGATTCGCGTGGCCTTTTGTCTTTTTTGATTTTCCTCCTCCTTCTGACCTCGCCTTAGGCGACCCTATGGCTCTCAAACCTTTCGAGTTTCTTTCCAACGCAGTACGGGCCAAGGAGATCGTGACCGTTCTTGCCCGCAATGGCTTTGCGGACCTCCTGCAAAAACTGGATCTCCCGCCGCGCTTGATGAAAGCCTTCGGCTCTCAGGTGCCGCAAAAGCGCAGCCAGTGGGAGCGCTTGCGCATGGTGATGGAGCAGTTGGGGCCGACCTTCGTGAAGGTGGGGCAGCTGCTCAGCATGCGACCGGACTTGGTGCCGGAGGCCTTGATCGTAGAACTAAAGAAGCTGCAGGAGACAGTGCCGCCTGTATCCTTCGATTCGATACGTCCGATCGTCGAAGAGGAGCTCGGGCAGAGTCTGGACAGCATTTTCACCCACTTCGAGGAGGAGGCGGTAGGGGCCGCTTCCATGGCCCAAGTGCATCGAGCAGTTCTGGTGGCGAATGGACGCCGCGTGGCGGTGAAGGTGCAGCGCCCCAATCTGCAGAAGGTGATCGACGCGGACTTCGACATCCTGAGCTGGTTCGCCAAGCAGGCTCACGATCGGGTGGAGGACCTGCAGCCGCTGAATCTGCCGGATGTGATCGAGGCCTTGCGGGAGAGTTTGGAGCGCGAGCTGGATTTTCGGCGCGAAGCCAAGAGCCTGGCGTTTTTCGAGCTTCGAAACGCCCATCCCAAGGAGATCGCAGCGCCCAAGGTGTTCAGCGAGTATTGCACGCGTCGCGTGCTGGTCATGGAGTGGATCGAGGGACGCAAGCTTTCGGACATCGAGCCGAATAGCGACGAGGCCAAGCGCATCGCCCGCGTCGGGTCTCGCTCCTTGTTCCACCAGATTCTGATGAACGGGTTTTTCCATGCGGATCCGCACGCGGGAAACGTGCGCGTGATGCCGGACGGGCGAGTCTGTTTGCTGGACTGGGGCATGACGGGGCAGTTGACCGAGCGCATGCGATTCGGCCTGGTCGATCTCTTCGTGGCCTTCGTGAAGGGCGACCCAGAGCAGGTCACGCGGCTGGCGATTTCCCTGGAGGACACGGGCGAATCGATCGACCGTCGTCGCATGGAGCGCGATGTGAATCTCGCTATCCGAGAGCATTACAATCCGGATACAGGCGAGGGCGACGTGGGCAGGGCGGTGTTGAAACTCCTCTACGTGTTCGGACAGAACGGGGTCGATCTGGCTCGCGACTATTCGCTGATGGCCAAGGCGATCTTATGCGTGGAGGAAACGGGGACGTATTTGGATGAGACCTACAACATCAAGACCGAGTTCGAACCGGTCTTGACTGAGCTTATTCGCAAGCGACGCAACCCGAAGCGCATGATTCGGGATTTTCGCGATAGCGTGCTTTTTGGGATCGATCAGCTGCAGAACGTGCCGGAGGAAGCGCTGCGAATTCTGAAGAAGATCGAGAAGGACAACCTGAAGATCAATTTGCAGCACAAAGGGCTGGAGGATCTCGACGATGCGATTAGCGACGCCAGCAACAAGATCACGCTCGGCATCATTATCGGCTGTTTGCTGGTCGGCTCGTCGCTGATCGTGACTTCCAATACGCCGCCAATCGTATTCGGTTTTCCGATACTTGGGATCGCGGGTTTCGTGCTCTCGTTTCTCCTGGGACTGTATGTGGCCTTCGACATCTTGCGCGGGCCGCCGCGTCAATAGCCTCTGGTGGCGCCGCGGCTATTCTCCGCGGGATGGGTCCAGCGCGATGCGCTCTCGGGTGTCGTTGAGCTCCGCCGAAAGGTATTCGTAGGTCCATTCGCCGGAGGATTTCGTCGCTTCGACGTAGATGATGGCTCCTCCCTCCGGTCCGGAAACGGGAATGGCGAGGGAAGCGTCGCCGTCGCTGTTTTCCAGATGGATGCTGCCGGTGGCGAAGTAGCTGGCTTCGACGGGGGAGCCGATCTTGGCGGCCAGTTCCGGGGAGGCTTGGGCGCTGGCCAGAGCGGTTTGGTAGGGGTCGGATTGCTTGAGAGTGGAGAAGACCAAGTGGGCGATCAGGGCGATGGTTCCGGCGAAGAGCAGCAGCGAACTCAAGCAGCCGACCGGGAGAAACCAGAGCCAGTTGCGCCGCAGCCAGCTTTTCGGAGGGACGTAGTCGTTGGTGCGGTCCGAGGGCATGAAGAGTGGGAGAACGGTGGGCGTTAGCTGTTTCGGGGATTCTTGGGGCATGGATTTACTTTATTCTTCGACCATGGCGAGAATTTTGCGGGGCTTCGGCTTGGCGGGCGTCGAAGCCTAGACGTTTCGCCATGGCGTGTTTTGGGCTTTTCTTGCGACGGGGGCTGGGCTTTGCTCTTGGGCCATGTCTCAAGCCCCTTTCATCTACGTGTCCGGACCCGACGATTTTCTGGCCAGCCGCCTCGCCAAAGAGATCTGGACGGAAATGAAGCAGGAGGTGACGGACGATTTCTCGGTGGAAATCATCAACGGTCACGCGGGAAAGGTGGACGAAGTGGCGGACGCGGTGAACCGTTTCCGCGAAGCGACGCAGACGCTTGGCCTGTTTGGCGGACGTCGCGTGGTTTGGCTCAAGGACGTGAGCTTTCTGGCGGACAACCAGACGGGTCGGGCGGAGGGGACTCAGACCCTTTGCCAAGACCTGCAGGAGATCCTCGAGGCGATCAATCCGGACGAGGTCGGGGTGCTGATTTCCGCCTCGCCGGTGGACCGTCGCAAGCGTTTCCCCAAGTTCCTGGAAAAGACAGGCGACTTTCGCCCCGCTGGCGGCATGGACTCCAAAGGCGGCGGAGTGGAGACCTTGGTCGCCGCCATGACGCAGGAGTGCCAGTCGATGGGCGTTTCCATCGCCCGCGACGCGGTGGAGGTGCTGATCAGCAAGGTCAATGGCAACTCGCGACTGCTGCTGGAGGAGGTGCGCAAGCTTGGGACCTATCTCGGGCCGGAGGGCGGCGAGATCACCAGCAAGCTGATCGAGGAGCTCACCCCGAACTTTGGCGAAGGGGATTTCTTCGAGTCCACGGAGGCGTTTTTCTCCCGCGACATCGACTGGACGCTGGCTGCGCTGCGTCGGCATTTTTTCGCGGGAAACGACGCGCGCCCGGTGATCGCTTCGCTGCAGAACCGCAATCGGCTGCTGATCCAGCTGCGGTCGCTGATCGACGGCGGGGAAATTCGCTTGGGCGGGCGCGGGTTTAGCAAGCCGGAGTTCGAGAAAGCCGCGGCCAAGTACGCCAGCTACTACGATGGGCTGAGCGGGAAGAGCAACTATAACGTCTTCACCCAGAACCTTTGGTACATGGGCAAACTGGCCGGAACCGGGCGGCTTCCCACTTTGAAGGCCCTGATCGACCATCAGCTCGATTTCATCACCGCCTTCGAGGAAATCGTGGAGCGTCCCAACGAACAGGAAGAGGCCTTGCGGGCCATGGCGATTCGCTGCCTAGCTGCGTAAATGAACGAAATGCAGGGAGTTACGTCTATCTGGGAGAGTTACGTAGGTTTCTGTCTTGCCCGAACTTAACGGCCTTGGCAGTGTCCGAAACCCTGATCGAGAAACGCCCTGCGGCGCTTCGGTCGCCAGTCGCATGAGAGTTTGCCTATTCACAGATAGCTTCCTGCCCTACATCTCCGGGGTCAGCTCGGCAGTGTTCAACCAGGCCAACGAGCTGTCGCGTCGCGGCCATAGCGTGAGCATTTTTCATCCGCGTCCCAGCCGTCACGACAGTTTCGAGACGGTGCCGGGGCTGGACCGAGGGGTGAGCGTGCACGGACTGCCGTTTTCGGTGCCCACCTTCAATATTCCGAAACTGAGGTTTTCGGTGCCGCTGTTCCTGTACACCTACCGTCGGCTGAGACAGGCCCCGCCTGATCTCATCCACGTGCACACCGAGTTCGGCTGCGGACTGGAAGGCATGTTGCTCGGACGCTGGAAAAAAGTGCCCGTCATCGGAACCTTCCACACCTTTTTCGCCGAGCCGACCTACCTGAAGCAGTTTCACATCCCGAACTTCGAGTTCACGCGCAAGGCCATGTGGAAGTACTCCGTGGGGTTCTTCAATCGCTGCTCGCACATCGTGAGCCCGTCGCAGTCGGTGCGGGATCATTTGGTGGCCCGCGGTCTCGAGCGCGAGGCGACGGTGCTGAGCAACGGCATCGAGCGCATCCGCATTCGCCCGGAGCGCGAGATCGCCGGCTTCCGCAAGTCGCTCGGCATCGAGGACTTCGCCTTCATCTACATCGGCCGCGTGTCTCCTGAGAAATCGCTCGACGTGGCCTTGGAGGCCTTCAAGCAGGTTTTGGAAGTCAATCCCAAGGCCAAGTTCGTGCTGGTGGGCAACGGTCCTTCCGATTCGGCGGTGGACGCTCAGATCCGCCAGCTAGGGATCCAGGACGCGGTGGTTCGCACGGGACGCATCGAGCGCGACCGGCTGATGTCGGAAAACTATCCCTTGCTCGGAGACGCTTTCGTGACGGCCAGCAAGACCGAAAACCAGCCAGTGAGCATCCTTGAAGCCATGGTTTTCGGGCTGCCATTGATCGGTCCGCGAGCCAAAGGCATCCCGGAGCTGATCGAGCACGGGCGCAATGGGCTGATTTTCAACCCGGATGACGTCTACAATATGGCCAGCGCCATGGTGCGTCTGATGAAGGACCAGCAGCTCCACCAGCGCATGCGCCAGGCGTCGCTGGACATCGCCGCCACCCATGACATCGAGCATGTGGGGGATCGCCTGGAAGCGATCTACCATCGAGCCATCGCTGAGAGCCGAGCCCGCCTCGCTCCGCCAGTGGTTAGCTAGCGCTGTTCGATTCCAAACGAATCCCGCCATGAGCTGGCGCTTTGGGGCTGGGGAACGAGTTTTTGCGTTTGTGGTCCTAGGGGCGACGCATAGCCTAGCAATTGATGAAAAGCCGATTGATTCCACTCCTACTCGCCAGCCTGTTTCTGTGCTCCTGCCAAAGCGCCTACTACGGCACCATGGAGAAGTTCGGAGTGCATAAGCGGGACATTCTGGTGGATCGCGTGGAGGACGCCCGCGAGGCTCAGGAGGACGCCAAGGAGCAGTTCGAGAGCGCTTTCGAGGAGTTTCTAGCGGTTTCCGAAGTGGAGCTGGGAGAGCTCAAATCGGTTTACGATCGCTTGAACGCGGCCTTCGAGCGAAGCGAGGAGAAGGCGGAGTCGGTTCGCAAGCGGGTCAAAGCAATCGAAGAGGTGGCCGAAGCCTTGTTCGAGGAGTGGGAGGAGGAGCTCGATCTGTTCACCAGTCCCGAGCTGCGTAGGCTGAGCGAGGACCAGCTCGACACCACCCGCGATCTCTCGGTGGACCTGATCTCCGCCATGAATCAAGCGGCCAGCAAGATGGATCCGGTGCTGAACGCCTTTCGCGATCAGGTGTTGTTCTTGAAACATAATCTGAACGCTCAGGCCATCGCCGCCTTGAACAAGACGACCATTGCCTTGCGCGACGAAATTGAAATCCTGATACAACAAATGGAAGCGTCCATCGAAGAAGCCAACGCCTTCGTGGCTCAGATGCGCTCCCAGTGAAGCGGCTTTCCGTGTGGCCGAAAGAAGGTCAGCGCGTCGTTGCAGCTGTCAGGCTTGTCTTGATACGGTAGTAGCAAGGGTTGCCGAGCTGAGGCAGTTCTATCAGCTCCCATCGATGGTCTTCGGTCTCTCGAACGACGCGGGTTCGAAACGATCGTTCGTTCCAGGTCTCTAGATCGTTGGATACGAGGAGCGCCCGCGAAATGCCGGTGGTGTATTTGCTGACTGCGATCTCGATGGCTGGCCGCATGCTTCCGTCGAAGAGAGCCAGACGCGTTCGAGGCAGCAGCGAACGGTCGGGATGAAAGGGGTCGAGTCCATGGACGTAGCACAGCAGCAGCGGGATCTGGAATTCCATTGCGTCGAGTCGGCTGTCGGATGCGAACGCCCGCAAGGTGGAAGGCGTGTTCGACGACCTGGCGATCACGCGGGCAAGCCATTGCTGGTACGTTTCGACCGGAGGCAGAAAGCTCTCCGCGATGTTCGTTGGGCCGGACGATCCAAACTGGTTGAAAGCCACCACGCGGTAGCGGTAGAGCACTCCTTCCTCCACCGTATCGTCGCGATATCGAGTGATGTTTCTTGCTACCGTGGCGAGGAGTGTGAACGGGCCGCCTGTAGTGGAGCGTTCGATACGAAAACCGTCTTCGTTGTCCGAGTTGTCGGTCCAGCTGAGCTCGGTGGCGAGGCAGAGGCTAGGGGCAAGTCCGATGGCTAGCAGGAGAGATAGGATAGCCTGACGCGTCCGGGAACGCGGGATGGAAGTGACTTGAGGAGAAGCCAAGAGACGAAGTAGGAGAGACTGTTTTTAGGAAAGGCAAGGGAACAGGCGATTGGGGTAGTGGCTTACGACTGGAAAGCGACAAAAAAAGCTCCTAGTGGGATCCAGGTGGGGGAGTTCACGTGGAGCCAAGCCTTTGCTATAGGTTTTTGCGCCAATACGAGAAGGCGACTTATGCTACAGCGGAGTGGGATTTTGGATACTGAAGTGGAGTGTATCGGAGGGGTTCCTAGGAGGGTCCAATCTTTCCAAACGCCGCTTCACCAGGTCAGCGAGTAGGATAGGGTGAGCTCCTGGTCGCGATTCGGTATCTGTCCAGGCACTACAGTCAATGGAGGCGTGCGGTAGTCTTTGTCGAAGAGATTGTTCACTCGTAGACGGAGCGTTTGATGATCGCCGATCTGGTACTGGACCTTAGCGTGGGCTAGCCAGTAGTCCGGCAGCGTGGTTCGCGCTTCGGGCCCGCTGGAGAGGGCTTGCCGTTCTCCGTTGTAGACCGTCCCGAAACTAAGGCTCCAGTCGCCGATATTTCGATACAGGAGCAAGGAGCCGGTGGTGGAGGCTTCGCGAAAGAATTCGTCGGGCTTGTCGAGCAGACGGCCCAGGCTGGCTCGGATTCGCCAGTTTTTGGTGGGATGATAGATGAGCTCCGCCTCGAGTCCCTTGCTGGTGACGCTGTCGGAGTTGGTGAAGAGGATGGTGTCGCCCTGCACGACCTGACGGATCGAGTCGCGAAACGAATTCTGGTAGAGCGTTGCCGCGGCGTAGACGGTTTTGGTATGGGCGCCTGCGACGATCTCGAAGGTCTGGACGGATTCCGCTTTCAGGTCGGGGTTCCCCGACACTACATTGTCCGGTCGGAGAAAGCGCTCGGTGAAGTTGGATGCTCGAAAGGCTTCCCCGTAGATCGCTTTGACGAAGGTTTGGGAGGCGAAGTTTCGCACGTACGCGATGCGGGGGCTGAATTTGCTCCCGGAGCGGGAGAAGTCGTCGTAGCGAAAGCCGAGGGTCAGTTCGGAATCGTCGTCGATCAAGCATTGGTATTGGGCGAAAAGGCCAGCCAGCGCTTCGTCGTGGGCGGAGAAGAGCTTGTAGGAGTGCAGGTTTTCGGGCTGGTAGCGGAAGGGAAAGGTGAATCGGTTGTAGTTGGAGTAGGCCTCGTCCTTGACGATGTCGAGGTAGCTCACGTCGAGGCCGAGGGTAAGGATGTCGTCGTTGGCGAAGGCGGTCTCCGAGCGGACGGAGAGGTTGATTTCGCGTTCCTCGGTTTCGCCCAATCCGACGTTTGGCGCGTCGCTGGGAGGAACGCTGATATCCCGGAAGGCGCCCGGGGCGGTGGCTTGGAGTTTCCTGAGATTGTAGAAGTCCCTCAGATTGCCTTGAATGACGATTCGCGTGTCGTGACCCATCTCGAAGGAATGGAGGGCGGACAGCTGGGTGTTGATGCGTTTGGATTTGTTGTGGGCGTTGGACAGGCGGTCGCGGGCGTAGAAGCCCGTGTTTTTGCGCTCGCTATGGAAAAAGGTGATCTGGCTGTTTTCGCTGTCGAGACCGAGCCGTATGTCTGCGAGCCGAAAGGGGTCGCTGGTTTCCACCATCTCGGGGCTGAAGGTGTCCTGAACGAGGTAGTTCTGCCCGTTCTCGTCGATGTGGTAGTTGGCCTGGATCGAGAGGTTGAGGTCGGCGGTCAGCGCGTGAGCCCCTTGGACGTGCGCAGCGTATTGGCCGTGCTCGCCTAGCGATAGGGTGAGGCGGTTCGCGTCCCTGATGGTCTTGATGTTGATGACCCCGGTGAAGGCGTTGGTTCCGTAGATGGAGGAGGTGGGGCCGCGAACGATTTCGATCGAATCGATTCCTTCGATCGAGAACCGTGGCAAAGGCGAGCTGGCAGTGCTGCGGTTGACGACGTTTTGCCCGTCGATGAGCAGGAGGATTTCTCGAGAGTCCGCGCCCAGCTTTCGTCCGCGGCTGGAGTAGGACAAGCTCATCGGCAGGTTTCCTTGGCGATAGCTTTGATAGCCGGGCGCGAAGGCCAGCAGCTCTTCGAGCGTGGAAACGGGGAGCTGGCTGATCTCCTGGCGTGTGAAGAGGGTGGTCGAGGCTGGCGCCGTGTTGAGCGTCTTGTCGGTGAGCGTCGCTCCGGTGATCTTGACCTCAAGCAGTTCCTCCAGGCTGAGGTCGAAGAGGTCCTGGGCCGCCGCCGTAGCCGTCAAAGCCCACAGGAAGCTTGCTGCGAGAGCGCCTTTGAGAAGACGAGATGAGCGGGCGGCGTTTCGACAGGGAGACATGTGAGGACAGGCGGACACTCAAGAATAGCCGGTGTTCGAAATGGCGCAAGCTGACGCAGGCTTATCCCTGATTGGGCCACGCTCATCGTCGCGCCTGGACTCATGTCATTCGATGCGGAAGTAGTCGTAGTTCGCCTGACCGTAGGCTCCGACCTGCGAAGGCTTGAGAGAAACCAGCCCCACTTTTGCTCCGATCCACCGCCCTTCCACGGCTTGGAACGGCGCCCCGATGTCGACAAAGGTTTCGCCGTCTTCGCTGTAGCGAAACTGGCAGAGACCGCCGGGCATCATCTCGACCTGGAGGAACGCCCGGGCCGAGACGAGCGGGGCCGAGGCGTCGCGCGTTTCCGGGTTTTGTCTGCGGGCGTCTTCGCAGGTGGAGTAGACCAGTTGGAAGGCGTCGCCATCTCGCTCCACAGCCAGAAGAGCGTAGTCCATGCCCATCATGACGAGCCCGGAACGTTCTCCGTCCAGCAGTCCGGAGGCGTCGATCTTGGCGGTGGCGGTGAAGGCCGGCGCCGGGAGCTTTTGCAGGAGCAGGTGCGGCGCGTTCCAGAGATTGGCGGGAAGCGCGGGGATCCACTGCGAGCGCAGCGAGAGGGAGCCGGGCTCATCCGATAGGGACCACCAGTGGCGTCGCCAGTTGGCGTGCCATTGCCAAGCGAGGGACAGCTCTTGCTCATCGAACTCGTCGCCCACTTGAGGTTGGGTCGGAGCTGAGGCGGTTGGCGTGGATGGTTTTGCGTGGCGGGCGATGGGCTGTCCGTTTCCGTCGCCATCTGGATCCTCGCCCATGACCGGCCAGTCGTCCACCCAGTGAACCGGTTGGAGATGAACGATGCGTCCGTACGGCTGCACCTCCTGGAAGTGGACGAACCAGCCCTCGCCGTTGTCCAGTTCCACGTAGCCGCCCTGATGGGGACCGTTGATCTCGGTTTCGCCGGTGGAGAGCGCGATGCGGTCCTCGTAGGGACCAAACACGTTTTTGGATCTGAGCACCACCTGCCAACCCGTGGCGACGCCGCCTCCCGGAGCGAAGATGTAGTAGTAGCCGTTTCGCTTGTAGAACTTCGGTCCTTCGAGGGTCGGATGGATGCCGTGGCCGTTGAAGACGATCTTGCGATTTCGAATGACCTCATCGCCTTCGGGAGTCATCTCCTGCACCTGCAGCACGTCCCCTAGGCCGGCTCGAGAATTCGCGAAGGCGTGCACCAGATAGACCCGCCCGTCGTCGTCCCAGAGCGGGCAGGCGTCGATGTTTCCGCGGGCGTCTTTGACCAGAATCGGAGCGCTCCATTCGCCGCGCGGGTCGGTGGCGGAGACGCGGAAGATGCCGCGATCGGGATCTCCCCAGTAGATGTGGAAAACGCCCTCGTGGTAGCGAAACGACGGGGCCCAGACGCCATTTCCGTGCTGAGGAACGTCGAAGTAGGCGTCGGGGAAGCGCGGGATGGCGTAGTTGACCAGCTCCCAGTTCACCAGGTCCTTGGAATGGAGGATCGGCAAGCCCGGCACGCAGTTGAAGGAGGAGGCCGTCATGTAGAAGTCCTCGCCGACCTTGACCACGTCCGGATCGGAATAGTCGGCGTAGATGACGGGGTTCCGGTAGGTGCCGTCTCCCAGATCAGGCTGCCAGGGCGCGGCCGTGGCGAGGCCGACCAGCAGGGCCGCGGCGAAAAGGGGGCAGGCGAGGAAGCAAGAGCGGGGTCGAGGCGTCATGGACGAAATGAGAAACGCTAACACGTGTAAGGTAAAGCCTAAAGGAAAGCCTCGCCCGCAGGGGACGAGGCTTCGTGAAAGCGTTGGGATGGTTTGGCTACTGGCGCAGCTTGGCGTTGACGATGACCTCCTTGAAGGCCGGTGCCAACGTTTTCATGACCGGGCAGGTGTGAGCGGTTTCCTCCACCGCCTCGGAGAACGCCTTTTCGTCGCTGGCAGGCACGATGCCCTCCGCGTCGATGGTCAGTTTGGACATGGAAATGCCGTCGTCGATCTCCGTGTCGAGCGAGGCGGTGACCACGAGCTGGCTGGGCACGGTTTCGGCTTCGGTCAACTGCTTGCTCAAGGCCATGCTGAAACAGGAGGCGGCGGCGGCGGCGAGCAGTTCCTCCGGGTTGGTTTGGCCGGGACCCTCTTCTCCCATACGGTTCTTCAGTGAAAACCGGGACTTTTGCAGGGTTCCGCTTTCGGTTGAGAGCTCGCCGTAGCCGTTCTTGAAGTCGCCCTTCCAGGAGGCGTCCGATTTGCGTGTTACGATGGTGGTTGTGCTCATGTTTTGTTTCGGTTGGAGTTCGGTGTTTGCCAGGAAAGGCCCGCCGTCCGCATCCGCCTCGTTCGAGAATATTGCGCGATGCATGGTGCCTCACTGCGCGGCGCAGTGAAGATCGACGAGATCCCTTGTTGTGGGGTGAGGTGCAGGATACGCGCCGCCGAGGGCGTGCGGAGCTCGCCTACCGACTACTTGGCACGGGCGAGCCAGTCCTTGTCGGCTAGTCGGAGGAGTCGCTCGCCTGCGGCGCGCAGCGTTTCCTCCTTCTTCGCGAAATGGAAGCGGATGAAGCGGCGCTCGGGCTCTCGGAAGAAACTGGAGCCCGGCACGCCGGCCACCCCGATCTTCCTGACCAACCACTCCGCGGCTTCGGTATCGGTTGCGAAGCCAAGCGAAGAGATGTCGAGCATGACGTAGTACGCGCCTTGAGGTTCGGTGAACGGTAGGCCGGTACGGCGTAGGTAGTCTATGAATACATCGCGCTTGCGCGTGTAGAGGGCCTGGAGCTCGGCATAGTAGGACTCGGGAAGCTCGAGTCCGGCCACGGCGGCTTCCTGCAGCGGGGCGGCGGCGCCCACAGTGAGAAAGTCGTGCACCTTTCGGGCTTGGGCGATGACTTCGGCGGAAGCGAGCACGTAGCCAAGTCGCCAGCCGGTGATGGAGTAGGTCTTGGAGAGCGAGTTGCAGGTGATCACCCGTCGAAACGCTCCTGGAAGGGCCGCCGCATAGGTGTGCGTATGCGGGGCGTAGACGATGTGCTCGTATGGTTCGTCGGTGATGACCCAGGCGTCGGCCTGTTCCGCAAGGGCGAGGATTTCCGCGAGTTCCTCGCGGGTGAAGACTTTTCCAGTCGGGTTGGAAGGGTTGCACACGATGATGGCCTTGGGCTTTAGCTCGAAGGCTTTGCGCAGCTCCTCCCTGTCGTATCCAAAATCTGGAGCGTGCAGCGGCACGTAGATGGGCTCCGCTCCGGAAAGAATGGCATCCGCTGCGTAGTTTTCGTAAAACGGCGAGAAGACGATGACCTTGTCGCCCGGATTGCAGGCGGTCATCATGGCGACCATCATGGCTTCGGTGCTTCCGCAGGTGACGACGAGGTGCTGGTCGGGATCGACGGCAAGCCCGGTGTCGCGAGAGATCTTCTTCGCCAGGGCTTGACGGAAGCGGGGAGCTCCCCAGGTGACCGCGTATTGGTGGTGCGGGCCGCGGGTCGCCGTTTCCAAGGCCGCGAGCAGTTCCTCGGGCGGATCGAAATCGGGAAACCCTTGGGCTAGGTTGATGGCGTCGTGCCGATTGGCTAGGCGGGTCATGCCGCGGATCACGGATTCGGTGAACTGGGCGAGGCGGTTGGCGGGAGATGGCATAGGTGTGAAAGAGCAGCAGTTCTCTCTTGCCCTGTTAAGCCAATTATTCCTCTCAGCTGCCGTATGGGCAGGCCGATCGACCGTTCGCCGAAAAACGGCTGAGAAAGAGCGCGCCTTGGGCGAGTCTCGGTCCCCAACGCAACGAAACACCTAGGACTACAGCTATGAAAACGAAGAAACTCACCCCGTTGACCATGAGCATCGCTCTGAGCGCGAACCTTAGCCTCATGGCGATTTTCCACGCCCTCGGCTTCTGTATCGACTTCGCCGTGGCTTGTACGGTGATTTGGGTGGCGGCCATGGCTGGCAGCTACCTGCTGGAGAAATTCAGGGAACGCCGGGCAGACCACGCCTGATAGAGCAGTCTGCCCGGCTCCATTGCGTATTCGGTTTCTTGGGTCACGCAAGGGAAGCAGCCAGGGATGAGGCGACTGTGGAAAGGATGCAGGCGCCCGTTCGCAAGTGGTTCCATGGAACCCAGCGGCGCAGATAGCGCTGCCAGGTCGACGCGAGAGCGGAGCGGTCCGAACCAGCCGCTGCGAGCTCGTCGTTCAGCGGTACGTTGCAGGCCGCGGTGATGCCGAACACGCCGAAGATGTAGAGAGCGGCAGCGACCATGCGAACGAACGGAGCGGGCGAGGAAGCTTCTCCGATGATCGATAATCCAACGCTTAGGAGATGAAGGCCTACCGGACAGACGAAGACGAAGAGGAATGTCGGGTTGAGGATCTTCTCGTTTATGCGCTGCATCGTTAGGGCTCCTTGATGCCCGGAGAGCGAGCGAAGACTGCCCATGACGGTGTTCGAGAAGATGAATAGGATGCCGGCGCAGATGCCGGTCAAGCATACGGTCAGAGCGAGCGTAATCGTTTCGAAGGTCTGCATTTCGCGAATGGGGTTCAGGTTGCGATGTCGATAGGACTCCAGACGCCTGTGGCAGCGGCTTCTTTGGCGAAGTCTCTAAATGACTTCGGAGGGCGCCCGAGGGCTTGCTGCACGCCGTCGGACAGGTGAGCGTTTCGGCCGTCTAGAATATGAGCGAATAGATAGTCGAGCAGTTGTATCAAAGGTTCCGGTACGCCGGATTTCGAGAGGGATTCGAGAAATGATTCGTGGGAAACGTTTTTGAACTTGATTTTGTATCCGGTTTCTTCTGACAGAATCTTCGCTAGATCGGCGAAGGTGAGGAGCTCCGGTCCGGTGAGCTCGTAGAGGCGGTTGCTGTGAGCGCTTTCGGTGAGGGCGGCGACGGCGGCCTCCGCGATGTCGTCGGCGTCCACAAACGGCTCTTTCAAGTCGCCCACCGGCAAGGCGAGCGTGCCCAAGCGGACGTAGTCGAGCAGAAAGCTTTCATTGAAGTTCTGATTGAACCAGCTGCAGCGAAGCACGGTCCAGTCCATGCCGGCGCCCATGACGATTTGCTCGCAGGCCTGGGCTTCGGGCTCGCCGCGTCCGGAGAGCAGCACGATCTTCTTCACGTTCTGGTGGCGAGCGATCTGGCATAGGCGCTCGATGGCTGGCTTGGCTTGCGGAACCGCGAGGTCGGGACTGTAGGCGACGTAGATTCGTTCGCAGCCCTGCATGGCGTTTTCCCAGGTCTCCGGGCGATCCCAGTCGAAGGGGATTGCTGCGGAGCGCGAGCCGATCCGCACGGGAATTCCACGCGCTTTGAGGCCTTCTACAATGCGGCGGCCGGTTTTTCCCGATCCGCCAATGACGAGTGTTGGTGATACGTTCATTGTTTCGATTTTCTTTGATGGTTTCGTTTTCGAGAGGAAGCTCTCGGGTTTCGGCTACAGAATAGCTGAACGAGGCGGAGCGCTCTATGGCGCTTTTGCCTCGTTTTATGCCCGTTCGTCCACCAAGCTCGATTTCGTGCCATGACTGAGGTCGCAACCAGCCGCATTCCGCCCCTCGCGTTCGATCCTATCGGCGAGGCGCTGCATGCCTTGCGCATGTCGGGAGCCTTCTACTGCCGCTCCGACTTATCCGCTCCGTGGGGCGTGGAGCTGCCCGCGATGCCGGAGCACTTGATGTTTCACGTTCTGACCAAGGGCAACTGCTCTCTCGAGGTGGACGGAGAGATGGTGCGATTGGCTGAGGGAGACGTCGTTCTGGTGCCGCATGGGACAGGACACACCTTGCGGGGCGAGCCAGAGGACCAAGCGGTTCCGCTGTTCGAAACCGAGCGTCAGCTGATCACCGATCGATACGAATGGCTCAGCTTGGGCGGTGGAGGCGAAGCGACGCGTATGATCTGCGGCGCGGTGCAACTGGGACATCCCGTGGCGAAGCGAATCGTGGATGTATTGCCAAACTGCATACGATGGAAGGCGGCGATGGAGCAGGGCGGTCCGATCTGCAGTTCGATTTCGCTGCTGATCGCGGAAATGGATGCTTGGGGGGTTGGCGGAGAAACCTTGGTCACCCGATTGTCCGACATCTTGGTGATTCAGATTCTGCGTCACTGGCTGGAGACGGAGGGTGCGAGCAGCGCGGGCTGGCTTGCGGCCCTGAAGGATGGCCAGGTCGGCAAGGCCTTGCAAGCGATCCACCGGCGCCCCAACGCTATGTGGAGCTTAGGCGAGCTGGCGAGCGAAGCAGGCATGTCGCGCTCCGCGTTTGCAGCGCGTTTTCAGGAGCTGATCGGCGAACCTCCCATGCGCTACTTGAGGGATTGGCGCATGCAAATGGCGTTGGAGCGATTGAGCACGGGCAAGGAGACCATCGCCCAGTTGGCGGAGGATTTTGGATACGAAAGCGAAGCTGCGTTCAGTCGCGCCTTTAAGCGCGTGATCGGCTCGGCTCCAGGGGCGTTTCGCAAGCGCTCTGTCCGGTCTTAGCTGCGGGTGATGCGAAGACCGGTTTGAGAGATCGACAGGTCGACGAAGCGGGCTCCAGCGTTTGGACGATCGTTTTCCAGCCGCTGGCGTATGAGGGCTGCGGCGTGCGGGTCCTTGGCCATGATAAGTAGGTAGCCGCCGCCGCCCGCGCCGAGTAGTTTCATGCCGGCGACCCAGTCGGAGATGGACTCCAGCACGGACTGAATCGCCGAGGGATTCGTTCCAGCGTCGAGGGCCTGGTTGAGTATCCATGATTGCCGCACGCAATCGGCCAGCTGCTGGTAGGAACCTCTTTGAGCGACCCGAGCGGTATGGACGGCATGTTGGCTGATTGTATCCAAAATGCCGAGCACGTCGCTCTTGTTGAGAAACATGCCGCGTACGATGTCGGCGAGGATGTTGCGGGCCACCCGGGTCACGCCGGTGTAGTAGAGCAAGCAGCAACCGGCGTTTTGCGGATCGCTGAGGGTATGCTCTGGAAGCCAGCGGACTTCTGGAGTCTGCTCGAGTCCGGGCCTGGTCTGGAGCAGCTTCAGCCCCCGGTGGATGCCGCCAAACTGGTCTTGCCAGCCACCTCCCGAAGTCAGCATCTGTTCCAGGGCGAGCGCTCTGCGACCGATGTCGGTGAGGGACCAGCCCAGGCCGCAGAGGTCGGAAAGCACGCCCAGCAAGGTGGCGGCGAGAATGCTGCTGGTGCCGAGTCCGGAGCCTTTGGGCACGGCGCAGAGCAACGAGATTTCGATGCCGCCTCCGAAGGCGTTCAACTGTTCTTCAAGCGAAACGAATTGCGGCTTGGAGAGAAAGTCCGGGTGGAATCCTGCCAGAGCGAGGGCGGCCCGCGGAATGGCGAACCCCGACTCCAATTGCGCGTAGGCGGCGATATCCTGATAGGTGTTCAGGGCAATGGATACGCCGAGGTCGATGGAATGGATTACGATATGCGGACTTTGGCAAACGCGAGCGAAGACCTGAATAGGAGGCTGGCCGTTGAGATCGACCGCCACATTGACCACGTTTCCGCCGGAGAGGAAGCAGTAGGGCGGAGTGTCGCTCCAGCCGCCTGCGAGGTCGAGGCGAGCTGGGGAGCGTCCCCAGATGACTTGGTCCACCATGGAGGTGTTGCGCGGCGTCTGGGCGTTTCCGTGAAACGGGCTTATGATGGCTTGGCTGAGGGCTTCGAAGGCGGCCGTTTCGTAGGCTTGAACGTTCTCTTTTCTCAGTCGAGAAACGGTGGCTCGAAACATCTGGTCGTGCACGAAGGGCAGCAAGGAGCGCTCTGGATCCGGCGTCTCCGTGGGCAGCTCGTGCGGGCTGGACGCGAACCGCTCCGCGGCATGGGCTAGATCGATCTGGTGGAAGACGCTGCGCTGGGCATGCTTGGCCAGAAGCGGCAAGGAATCGATCAGCAACGATTCGCGTTGCTGGAAGGAGCGCTTGAGATTGGCCTTCGCTCCGATCTCCTCCGCGGAAAGTCGTGGGGCGGCGAGGTAGCTCTGGCGCAGGGAGGGGTCGTCTTGTGGCGATCGTGAGATCAGCCAAGTGAGCAGGTCCGATGAGATCTCTTGGCGCTTCAGGCTAGGGAACAGGGCGGCGGACTGCAGGTCGGTTTCGGGAGCGATGCCGAGGTCCCGGAGGGAGAGGCCGCGGCGCCCAAGCCAGTCAGCGAATGGCTCTTCGCAGAATTGTGTCGCTCGATCGTCCACCCGCCCTTTGAAGACGTCGCTGTATCCATAGAAGCGGACAACGAAGGCGTCCGAGTCGCCTATCGCCGCGAAGTCCAGGCATGCCCCCCGCGGCAGCTCCAACTGCCACTGGTTTTCCGGAATGCCGGTGAGGATGTGGTTCGCGTTCAGTCTCCAGCCGGAGCCGATGAATGCGTTTTCGATCCACACGCAGCGGTTTTCGGAGCTCAGGGAAACATCTGTATTCGCATTTTGGATAAAGATCGAGGGATGCGGCTTTACGAGAGGCGATCGAATGCGTCGCTGGTCGTTGACCCTGTTCTGCAGGGCGAGCGACGAGGCGATGATATCGTCGTTGGTGCCGAAGTGGTAGAACTCGCCGTTCGGCAAGTCGACCAGTCCGCAGCTCAGGGAGCTGATTTCCTCGTCTCGGGTGGTCGGATTGCTTCCGAGGTTGAGAGCGAAGTCTCCGTAGAGGTCGTATCCATCGCATTGTGACGGCGCGCAGGGCTGCCCGTTTTTCCAGTAGCCCGAGCGCTTCATCAGCAGCTCGATAGCTCGGTCGCTGAAGAGCCAGATTCCGATGTCGAGTAGGAACAGGCTGCCCTCGGTCCGGGCTTGGATCTCCTGCACGCTAGGCTTTTGCAGGATGTAGTCGAGCTGGTCGGGGGTCTCGCGCTTGGAGAAGAAGACGCCGTGCTTCGAGGCGCGTTCGGGCGTGTTCCAAAGGCCCACGCACAAGACGTCCACTTCTGGCAGCGGGCCGATTTCGTCTTCGTTCCAGATCAGCACGTCTCCGCTAGCGATGAGCCAGCGCAGTTTGCTCGGGGCCCGATCGAGCAGCTTTTCCAGAAGGGGCAGTTGCAGGTCGAGCAGGGTTTGATCGAGCCGCTGTCCTTTCATCCAGCGGAAGATGGGAACCGGGATGAGGGCCTTGCCCGCCGCCGCGTAGGCAGGCAGGCGCCGGCTTTGGCCTCCGGCGTGGAGGAGAACGCGCTTTTCCTCCGCGGCCCAATCGGCGAAGGGCTTGCCGTTTCCCTCGGCCTGCCAGGCCGCGTGGATGAGGTGGGCGGAACCCGCTCCCGAGCCAAGCTTTTTGCCGACCGGATCGTGGCAGGCGAAAAAGCGATGGGCCTGCTTTTTCGCTAAATCAAGAAAGGACGAAGAGGCGGCTGGCGGGACTGAAAGGAGAACTTGGGTCACGGCGGAAAGGCAAATGGCAGCGAGCGCCCCTGTAAATCTCAATTTGCCGCGGCGGAGCAGCCTGAGCCGGACGGGCCAGGATTAGGGCGCCTAACGCCCTACGTAAGAATAAATCGACAAGAGAGCCCGAGCGAACAAGCCTAGGGCCCCATGTCCTCCGAGTTCCTCGCCCAACCGTCCGATTCCTCCCGCCCTGCAGCTCGGCTCGGCCTTCTTCGAAAGATCGGTCCTGGCATATTGATGGCAGGCGCCGCCATTGGCGTTTCCCACATCGTGCAATCCACCCGAGCCGGGGCGACCTATGGCATGGAGCTGCTGTGGCTGGTGCTGGCGGTGAACGTGCTGAAGTATCCATTTTTTGAAGCCGGGCATCGCTACACGGTAGCGACAGGTGAATCGCTCCTGCACGGCTACCGGCGCCTGGGCCCCGCGTTTCTCTACGCTTTTATCGCGCTCAACGCCTTCACCGCGGTGATCAGCATCGCTGGGACCTGTTTCGTGACGGCGATAGTGATGCCTGAGATTCCGGGCCTGGAGGGACTGGGGCCCACCCAGATGAGCGGCGCCTTGCTGGTTTTGATCATCGCTCTGGTCAGTTTGGGGCAATACAAGTGGCTGAGCCGCATCATCAAAGTCATGATGGTGGTGCTTTTCTTCGCCACCGTGGCGGCCTTTTTCAGATCGATAGGAACAGGGGCGGAGCCTGTGGCAGGCTTTGTCCCGCCTGAGTTGTGGTCCGCGGCCTCGCTGCCGTTTCTCATCGCCTTGATGGGCTGGATGCCGGCTCCTATCGAACTGTCGGTTTGGCAATCGCTGTGGATACAAGCCTGCGAAAAGGAGAACAGCGAACGCACGGACGCTCGCGAGGCGAGGATCGACTTTCACATCGGCTACGTCATGACCACCCTGCTGGCGCTGATGTTCGTCGCTCTTGGAGCGTGGGTGATGTATGGAAGCGGGCAGGAGTACGCGGTCTCCAGCGTCGGTTTCACCCAGCAGTTCGTTTCTCTCTACACCAGCAAGCTCGGAGCGTGGACGGCTCCGATCATCTCGGCTGCGGCTTTCACCACACTGCTATCCACCACCATCACGGTGGTGGACGCCTATCCTCGATCTTTGGCGGCCGCGGCGCGTGTCGCCAAACCGTCACTACAAGGCAGTGAGCGGACGTGGCACCTCGCCATGATGATTCTCGGCTGTGTGGGCGGCTGGCTGATCATCGCCTATTCTTCGCAGAATCTCACCACTTTGATCGACCTGATCACTACCGCCGCTTTTTTGACGGCGCCGGTGTTCGCTTACCTAAACCTTCGCTTGGTTTCGTCGCGTCATCTGCCGCAGGAAAGCCGGCCGCGTGCTTGGCAGCAAGGTCTCAGCTGGCTGGGCTTCGCGTATTTGGCGGGCTTTTCGCTGCTCTTCTTTTGGTTTCGCTTCTTGAGCTGAACGGCGTCCGGCAGCGATTCATCCGCGCCAAGGGGCGCTTTTAGAGACGCTGCAGCAGTTCGGATTTCTTGCTGGAGAACTCCTCGTCGGTCAGGGCGCCCTTTTCATGTAGGCTGGCCAGGCGTTCGATCTTTTCGAAGATGTCCTCTTCCAGCGATGATTCGGTTTTGGGCGCTGGCGCTGGCGACTGGGGGCTGCCTGAAGCGTTGGGCTGGGGAGTGGCTTCCGGCTGCTCCGGCGCGGGCTGCCGAGCTGGTGTGGAGGATCCTTTTCCGTAGACGACAGGTAGTTGAGAGATGAATACGGTTCCGTATTGGCTGCTGAACGACATGGACGCGTCTCCGCTTTGCTGCTGGGAGACGCCGCCGATCTGATGGTCGAGCGTATCGTAGACGGTGACTTGCCCGTTTACTTCGATCGCCAGGCGATTGCTCTGAGGAAAGACCGCGTAGCGGATGTTGTTCTGTCCTCCGGTGGAGGAGGGGGCTCCGAGGTTCAGTTCATCTGGCCACCAGTTGCCGAAGTTGGATCCGGAGATGTAGAGGCTGTTCTGTCCGAAAGGGCTGTTGCCTTGGCTTTGCTGCTGGCTGCTGTGATGACTTGATTGAGCTTGGCGTTTTACCGGGGCGAAAACCGAGGAGCCTTGGTTGTAGAGCAGGTTCGAGAGTTCGCCGCAAAGGTTGTCGACGGTGTTTCGAAGACCGTTGTTAAACATGTCGCCCACCATGGTCATGCCGCCTTGCATCCACTGGCCACCGCCTCCGAGCTCGGGGCAGTTGAATTGAGCCATGGTTCCGCCGCCGTTGCTGACGGCGATGAGCATGTGAGTGACGGCGTCGTTGGAGAGTCCGTAGCGTTGGGCGATTTCGTTGATGGCGTTACGACCGAATTCGGTTAGGTTTTGCATAAGCGAGTTGGATAGCTGGCGGTTGGTTTGGGTTCGATGGAGAAGCGGGCGTTCGAATGAGATGCGGTCCGCGCCTTCTCTCGGTTTCCGTCAGGGCGAGGGACAGTGCCTGAGTGTCCGGCCAGATACGATGTTATTCGAAGGGTATTTGCCCTGACTTTCAGAGGTCGTTGGTGGGGAGGTGGATGCGTCGGAAGCGTCGCAAGATTGCGCCATCGCGCTACCGCTCGAGTCGAGCGATCGGAGGCATGGGATTTGCTTTTCGTCCGAATGGTCCTGTCTATCGATCGTTCGAACGTCTTTCGAATTCCTGCTCGCGCTTTGCTTTCGCTCGCGCTCACGCTGCTCTGTCAAGGCATCGCCGCTCAAAGCGAGCAGGAGCCGCAGTTTCCAGAGGAGGTCCAGATCCTCTACCACCTTCCGGTGAAAATGCGTGACGGGGTGGCGTTGGCTACCGACGTGTATCTGCCGGACGGTTCGGGCGGCCCGTTTCCCGCATTGTTCGTGCGCGACATGTATGGCAACGGAAGCCAGCCCGTTCGCCAGCGCTACGCCCGCTTGGCCACTGCGAACGGCTACGCTTTCGTGTACCAAGTCTGTCGCGGCCGTTACGATTCCGAGGGGCATTGGTACCCTTATTTCCAGGAGATCAACGATGGCGACGACGCTATCAGCTGGATCGCGAAACAGGACTGGTCCGATGGAAAGGTCGGCATGTTCGGCAGCAGCTACTTAGCGTCCGTGCAATGGCTGGCGGCCTTGAACGACAATCCCGCCTTGGTGGCGATCGCCCCCTCGGTTAGCCCGGGAAACTACTATCGGGACGTGGCGTATCCCGGCGGGGCGTTTTCGCTGCTCAGCCGCGCCAGTTGGGGAATCGGGCTCGCGGGCAGTCGCACCAACATGACGTATCCAATTTCTTGGGAAACGTCAGTCGATCACCTGCCGCTAAAGACGCTCGATCGATCGCTAGGGTTTAACATCCGGCATTTTCAGGACTGGCTCGATCATCCGAGCTACGACAGCTACTGGCGACCGCTCAACTTGGAGGAACGTGCCAGCGAAATGTCGGTGCCGGCTCTCAATATCGGCGGTTGGTACGACGCGTTTCTGCGGAGCACGATTGGTAGTTATGTGACCATGACAAAGGAGGCGAAGTCCGAACGGGCCCGCGAAAATCAGCGGCTGGTGATCGGTCCGTGGCCGCATGCCTGGAATCAGAAAACGACGACGGGAGACGTCGACTTCGGGCCGAACGCTTTGCTTGACTGGGATTCGCTGCACCTCGACTGGTTCGACGCATGGCTGAAGGGGGAAGAGTTGGAGGAGGTCGCTCCGGTGAAGATTTTCGTGATGGGCGAAAACGTATGGCGTGACGAATACGAGTGGCCGCTCGCTCGCGCGGTCTACACTCCGTACTATTTTCATGAGGATGGCACCATGGACGCTCAGCCGCCAGAGGCGGAAGCGATGCCGAGGCGCTATGCTTACGATCCATTAGATCCGGTGCCAACCCTGGGCGGAAACATCATGCGGGCTCAGGTGCGCGGTCCGCGCGATCAGCGTCCTTTGGATGGGCGGCAGGACATCGTGCGCTTTACTACCAAGGCATTCGAAGAGAGGATGGAAATCACCGGTCCGCTGACGGTTAATCTCTACGCTAGTAGTTCCGCTCCGGATACGGACTTCATGGCGAAGCTAGTGGTGGTGCGACCGGATGGATTTAGTTTCAATCTAGCTGATGGCGTTATCCGAGCCCGCTATCGCGAAGGCTTCGAGACCCCGAAATTGGTCGAGCCCGGAGCGATCCTTCATTACGAGATCGACGTCTGGGCGACGAGTTACGTGGTGCAGCCGGGAGAGCGTTTGCGGGTAGATATCACCAGCAGCAATTTCCCGCGTTTGAATCGCAATCCTAACACGGGAGCCCCCTTCGGCGAGACCACGGAGATGATTTCTGCTGAACAAATCATCTACCTCGATGCGGAGCGACCGAGCCACATCGTGCTGCCGGTGATACCGACGGAGTAGGCGAGGTGAGAGGGGTCGCCTCGGCGCGGCGACCTACAGTGGCTTTCTCAGGTCGGTCGAAGCGTTGACTCGAACGGGCGCGGCCTAGTCCAGTCGCTGCCGCAGTCGCCGGGCCACTGCGGCGGGATCGTTGTTTCTGGAAAACACCGATACCACCGCGATGCCGTCAGCTCCGGCTTGCATGATCTGAGAGGTATTGTCCTCGTGGATACCGCCGATAGCGACAATGGGCAGGTCGATGATTTTGGCGATTTCGCGAAGCCCTTCCAGTCCGAGCGCTGGGGCGGCATCGTC
This sequence comes from Pelagicoccus sp. SDUM812003, assembly GCF_031127815.1. Classification (NCBI taxonomy): domain Bacteria; kingdom Pseudomonadati; phylum Verrucomicrobiota; class Opitutia; order Puniceicoccales; family Pelagicoccaceae; genus Pelagicoccus; species Pelagicoccus sp. SDUM812003. Next base: position 476,732 of record NZ_JARXHY010000001.1, read on the forward strand.
TTTTGAGACAGTCGGAAACACCGGTCCTACGCCGAGGTAGTCGATCGCGTTCGCATCGACCTCCGCCAGCTGTTCGCGAGCGGTGATGGATAGTCCGAGGATCTTTTCCAGGCCAAGCAGGCGTCGGGCGACGAAGGCGGGCAGATCGAGCTGTCCAAGGTGCAAGCCATCCGCGTCGACCGCCAGAGCGAGGTCGAGACGGTTGTTGATGATCAGCGGGACGCCGCGTTCGCTCAGGAGGTTTCGCAGAGCGAGAGCGGTTTCATAGAGCTCTCGGCCGCTGCCGGTTTCGGCTCGGTACTGGACCATGGTCGCGCCTCCATCGAGGGCGGCCTCCACGCCAGCCAGCAGACCATTTGGGTAGCGATCTGGAAAATCGGTGACGAGGTAGAGGCGGAGCAGCTGCCGATTCATGAGAGCTTCGCCCGCTTGGCGATGACCTCCGGGGTGAGTTCGTCGAGGGCGTCGAGGAAAGCGATCTGAAAAGAGCCGGGGCGCTCGGCGCGTTCGGCGGCGATTTCGCCTGCGATGGCTACGATGAGGGCGGCGGCGATGGCGGCATCGAAAGGAGAATCGGCGCAGGCTAGGCAGGCCGCGGCGATGGCGCCTTGGGCGCAGCCTATGCCGGTGACGCGGGTGAGCAACGGGTGCCCGTTCGAACAGGCGATGCGCTGGTTTTTATCGACCGCGCAGTCGACTGGACCTGTCGCCAGGACAGCCCCGCCGGTTTTGGAGATCAGGCTGACCGCCGCTTCGATGGCGGCTTCGGAGCTGTCGCCGCTATCGGTGCCGCGTCCTTGGGATTTTCGACCGCTCAGGGCGATGATTTCGGAGGCGTTTCCTCGTATGAGGGTTGGCTTCTGGCTGAGCAGTCCTTGGGCGAACTGGGTGCGCACGGACAGGGGACCGACCGCCACGGGATCAAGGGCCCAGGGCGTGCCGGCTTTGTTGGCCGCGACCACCGCTTCCTGCATGCTGCTCGCTTGAAACGTGTCCAGCGTGCCGACATTGATCAGCAAGGCGCTGGCGATGGAGGCGAACTCGCTGGCCTCCACGGGATCCTCGACCATGGCGGGCGCGGCTCCCAGGGCGAGCAGCGCGTTGGCGGTGACGTTCTTGACCACGCTATTGGTAAGGCAATGCACTAGAGGGCTTTGGCTTTTGATGCGCTCCAGCGTTCGTCCGGCTCTTTCTATGGTATCCGACATGGCGGTAGGGACTGAGGGGGTGTGGGAAGTTTTTGCTTTGATTCACTCCGCTTAGGCAAACGGCTAGCCATGGGCAACGCTGGTTTGCGCGTTTTTAGGGAAGCGGGAGGAGAGAGGCGCGTTCCGCGGGCACGTGAGGAACGCGGGTGCGCGGCAGCGGGAGAGTGGCCGCCATGACGGCGGCCGCTACTGTGGGAATCGCGTTCTGAGATCGCGATTTCGCGGCTTAGAGGCTGTGGGCTCTTGGGCGGCGATTGCGTCGCGTGGGACGGGCGGGGGCGGCCTGGCTTGCGCTGGAGGTGGCGTTTTGCGGCTTGCCGTGAGGCTCGCTGCGCGGTCCGCTGGAGGCCGGTTTGCTGCCGCGTGGACGTCTGCTGCGACGTCGTTTGTTGGCGCCGCCGCCTGCTTGCTCGCCGCCTTGGCCGGCCGGCTGCCCGCGGTTGGGCTTGGGGCGCGGGTGGTTGCTTTGCTGGGTCTTCTTGGGCTTGGGCGGATTGGCGATGCGGTGCACTTGCTTTCCAATGACGCCTTTGGGGCTGAGCTCGCGCAGGGAGATTTCTCGCTTGAGCAGTCTCTCGATGTCCACGAGGTAGGCTTCCTCCTCGCTGGAGACGAGGGAAATGGCGGTGCCCTGCTTGCCGGCCCGACCGGTGCGGCCGATGCGGTGCACGTAGTCTTCGGGAACGTTGGGCAGCTCGTAGTTGACCACGTGCGGCAGGTTGACGATGTCGATGCCACGGGCGGCGATGTCGGTGGCGACCAGCACGCGAATGTAGTTGGTCTTGAAGTCTTCCAGAGCCCGCTCGCGAGCTGATTGGCTCTTGTTTCCGTGGATGGCGGCGGCGGTGATGCCGTCGGATTCGAGCTGTTTGGCCAAGCGGTTGGCCCCGTGCTTGGTGCGGGTGAAGACCAGGGTCTGCTGCCAGTCGCCGTCTTTGATGAGGGCGGCGAGGGCGGAGCGCTTGTTTTTCTGTCCCACGGAGTAGGCCTCCTGGTGGACCTGATCGGCGGTGGAGTTGCGCGGGGCGACTTCCACTTCGACCGGATTGCGCAGGATGGAATCGGCCAGCTTCTTCACTTCCGCGGCGTAGGTGGCGGAGAAGAAGAGGTTTTGCCGCTCGGTTGGCAGGAGCTTGAGGATCTTGCGGATATCGTGGATGAAGCCCATGTCGAGCATGCGGTCGGCTTCGTCGAGGACCAAGGTTTCGACGGCGCCGAGCTGGGCTTCGCCGCGCTGGCAAAGGTCGAGCAGGCGGCCGGGCGTGGCCACGAGGATGTCGATGCCACGGCGCAGGGCGGTTATCTGCGGGTTGATGTTCACCCCGCCGAAGAAGCAGCCCGAGCGCAGGTTGAGCTGGTTGCCGTAGTCGAGGATGCTCTGGTGCACCTGAGCGGCCAGCTCGCGAGTGGGAGCGAGCACCAGGGCCCGTGGGCGTTTGTGCTTGAAGCTGTCCTGGGAGAGTCGGTGCAGCAGCGGGAGGCTGAAGGCGGCGGTCTTGCCGGTGCCGGTCTGGGCGCCGCCGAGCACGTCGTGTCCGGCGAGGATGGCAGGGATGGCTTTGGCCTGGATTGGGGAGGGTGTGGTGTAGCCTTTGGCGGCGACAGCGTCAGCGATTTCCGGGCGTAGCCCGAGCGTTGCGAATGGCATGTAATAGTTGAGTGAGACGGCCATGGCCAAACGCGATCCGCGTCGGCTCCGATCTGATGACAGTCTGGCCCTGTTGGGCCGATTGTGTCGCGACGGCGGAAAGAGGTTCCGCTTTTGCCGCGCGGCGATCGCCGATCAGAAGGCGCTCGCGGATTGAAAAGCCAGTAGAGCTGGGGGAAAAGGGGGCCGGCGTCTAGCAAAATCTGAGTCGAGGGGGATCGGCGCAAGGCTTCGGGGACGTTTGCGAGGCGCCGCGAGGCTGCTGAAAGGCGCGGAGCTTACGTACTTCTTAGCTTTAGCCGTGCAAGGGTTGGGCTGGGGTTGCAGGCTGTTGCCATGTCTATCCACTCTTGCCTACAGAAGTTGGGGCGCAGCGTGTTGCTGGCGTCGGTGTTTTTGGTTTCGAACGCGTTCGCGGGCCATGTTTACAATCTGACGCATTCGGATTCCGAAGGAGGCGGCGAGGCGGAGAGCGCCACGATTCTCGTCGACGGGGCGAAGGTCAAGATGTCTGGCCTGGACGAGGACAGCGAAGTGATTTTCGACGGTTCGAGCAATACGTTGATCATGGTCAACCACGCGGAGAAGTCCTACTTGAAGATGGACAAGGAATCGATCGAGGAGCTCTCCGCGAAGCTTTCCCAAGCCATGGAGGAGATGGAGCGGCAGCTGGCGAACGTGCCTCCGGCTCAGCGCAAGATGATGGAGCGCATGATGAAGGGCAAAATGCCTGCCATGGACGAACCTGAGATCGAGACGACGGTTAATCGTACGGGAGAAACGGATACAGTGGCAGGGTACGAGGCCGAGAAGGTCGAGGTGAGCTCCACGGACGGCTCGTCGCAGGAGCTTTGGGTGGTCCCTTGGTCGAAGCTTGGCGGGGCGGAGGATATTTCGCAGGCCTTCACGGGTATGTCCTCGCTGTTCGACGACTTGATGGGAGCGCTCTCTCAGGGGCCGATGGCGGGGTTTGTGGACGGAAAGCTGAAGTCCGGTTGGCTCGGCAAGCTCCAGAGTCTGGAAGGGTTTCCGGTGATGGCGAAGGTCTACGACCAAGCGGGCGAGCTGGTTTCCGAGACGCTGTTGTCCGACATCGAAGAAAGGGCCATCGCTGGATCGGAGTTCAAGGCTCCCAAAGGCTACAAGATGCAGAAGATGAAGATGTAGGCGGCCGAGCGAGCCGCGGGCGGTGGTTCGCGCTCAGCTAACTACAGACTGGAAACATCTTGGACGCTTGCGCTTTGGGCTGTCGGAGGTCCTCCCTGTGCCTGAAATCGGCGCTGAAATGGCGTCGTTTCAAGGCTGCTTTCGCAGGAGGATGACCCAATCGCCCGCGCCCTTTCGATGCGGCTTTTCGCCCAGCGAGCGCAGACCTGGGCCGGAGACCTCCGTCAGCGAGCCTTGCGTCAAGGAGCCTCCGTTTTCCGGGTCGTACCAGTCGATACGGTAGGCGTTGGCATCGTCGCCAAGTTCGATGGTCGCGTTGTCGCCGGTGGGCGTATAGACGAGGTAGGTTTCCCCGACAAGGGCCAAGCAGTAGTCGTGGGGATCGGGGGTCAGGTGGTCGGCTGGCTCCATGTTCCAGAAGGGAACATGCTCGCGAAAGAACTCGAGCGCGTGGTCGGTTTGTCGCCACATTTCTGCTCGGGAGCGCCAGTCCTCGGTGTCGAGGTCGTTGCCTTTCTGGTGGGCTCCGAAGTACCACTCCACGCCGGCTGCTCCAGCCATGAGGCTGCCCCAGAGAACGTGGCGGCGAAGGGTGTCATGCCCCGGATCGTCGACGTCGGCAGGCACGCCGACCTGCCAGGGGCCGATTTCGTCCATGGAGATGAGCCAGCGGTGTCCGGCTTCGCGTGAGCGCTGTATCCACTTTATGGTTTCGGAATGGACTTGCAGCGGATCGTCGACTTGAAAGGAGAGCCCATCGAGCGGCTGGAATCCGAGGAGAGGCGGGAGAAGCTCGTCCTTGACCGAGTGGTGGGCGTGGGTGTGGATGACGACGGGGTTTCTATAGGGATCGGCCGCTTTGAGGTAGCTGGCCATGGCCAGCTGCTGGGCGGAGGTCTGCCCATGCGGGGAGAAGTCGGCAGGCCCGTTTTCTTCGCCTAGATTCCAGACCACGGCGTTGTGGTGAGCGAAACGGGATACGAGTTCCTTGTAATAGAGTTTTCGATACGTTCCCGTTTCGCCATCGTCGAGCAAGCGTTCGTTTTCGGTTTCTTGGGTGACGAGATGGAGCAGGATGCCTTTCGACTGGGCGTGGCGGAAGACGATTTCCCATTGGGCGAGTTTCGAGCAGTCGAAACGGTCGAAGGTCTGATGGTCGAGGTAGGGCCAGACGTCCTTCCCGTCGCCCCCGATGTTCATGGTCAGCATATAGACGGCGTTCATGCCGGTGGAGGCCAGGTAGTTGAGGGCGCCGATGATGCCCTTGCCGTTTCCGTCTTTCCAGGTGGGATCGCCCGCTTGCCAGTCCTGCAGGTGTGGCTGGTAGCGGTGAAGGGAGGCGGTCGGTTGGGACTCGCCCTCGCGATGCTCGTCGCTGTGGCGGTAGGTACCGTCGAAGTCGACGTAGGCGAGGAAGTTCTCCGGGCTGTCGGCTCCGCCTTTGAGGAAGTAGCGGTGGTTGCCCCGGTGCTGAAAATAGCCGGTTTCGCGCTCGACCGTGAGTCGTCCATAGCGAGTGAAGTCGCTGAGGTGATGGGGATTTTCGGAGGCGGGCAGGACGTCGAACGCCCCGCTGGGGGAGTCGAGGGCAAGGGGCGATCCTTCTTCGGGGTCGTCGCTGATGGCGATAAGCGGCCCTGTTCGGAGAGAAGCGTTGTAGGTCCAGCGGCCTGGTAGGTCGGGAGTGAAGTGAAGCAGCCAGACGTTTCCCATTTCAGCGGAGGTGTGGGCGGCGTTTCCGTCGGCGGCGTAGAATCCTCGTACGGTGAGGTCTCGTCCGGTACGTTGGTGAGTGAAGGTGGCGAGGAGCCGGGTGCTGGTGAAGGGGTTTGGCTCGGCGGTCTCAGAGGTTTGCGGGCCTTCGAAGCGAAGCGTGATGGGCTGCCACTGGAATGAAGCCGAATCGGCTGCCTGGGAGAGGGCGCAGACGAGCAGGGCGAACAGGGCGACGGCGGATGAAGCGCGGCGAGGGGAGCGTATTAGGGGCATGCTTGGGAGCATGGCGGAGAAAGGGCCTTCTGTGAAGGGAAAGCGGCTTATTGGCGGGAGAGCGAGACATTTCATCATGGCGAAACTTGCAGCTTAGCGTTACAATCCGCTGTCCGGCGGGCGGCCGGACAGGACACGGGTGGCGAGGATGGTGGATCCGTTTTTGTTGTTTCAATCCGTTGTCCGGCGGGAGGCCGGACAGGACGCGTATACACGGCGGTGATTCGAGCGTTTAGAAGTTTCAATCCGCTGTCCGGCGGGAGGCCGGACAGGACAGTTTCCCTTGCCCTGACCGGCGAACATGCCCTTGTTTCAATCCGCTGTCCGGCGGGAGGCCGGACAGGACGTGGAGGCCTCGGGCTCGACCGGAGACACGCAGGAGTTTCAATCCGCTGTCCGGCGGGAGGCCGGACAGGACGGTAGGAGTGGGAGAATACAATCGGCGTTTTCCGGTTTCAATCCGCTGTCCGGCGGGAGGCCGGACAGGACGGTGTGAGGTGAATGGAAATGCCTACGACGAAAAGTTTCAATCCGCTGTCCGGCGGGAGGCCGGACAGGACACGGTGCCGCCGCTTGAAAGCGGAACCTCCACTTTGTTTCAATCCGCTGTCCGGCGGGAGGCCGGACAGGACTGGTTTCGACGTTCAGGGTGGAGCCCTATCCATAGTTTCAATCCGCTGTCCGGCGGGAGGCCGGACAGGACCTGAAGCGCTTGTTCCGGTCGTCCATGACCTCATGTTTCAATCCGCTGTCCGGCGGGAGGCCGGACAGGACCCCGTGTTCTCGATGGTGGCGCTGTGATTGTCGGTTTCAATCCGCTGTCCGGCGGGAGGCCGGACAGGACGAGCGAGCTAGGAGAATTCGCCCCGGCAATCGTGTTTCAATCCGCTGTCCGGCGGGAGGCCGGACAGGACTAGTTCCCTCCAAGTGGCTAACAACTCCTCCTAGGTTTCAATCCGCTGTCCGGCGGGAGGCCGGACAGGACGTTTTATCCTGCGAAATGCTTCCCATAGCGTATGTTTCAATCCGCTGTCCGGCGGGAGGCCGGACAGGACACTGTGGCCGAGCTCATCCGCCGCTGCCTGCGCTGGTTTCAATCCGCTGTCCGGCGGGAGGCCGGACAGGACCCCAAGACATTAAGGAAATCGAGCAGCTAGAGTTGGTTTCAATCCGCTGTCCGGCGGGAGGCCGGACAGGACCAAGGTGCTAGAAGGCTTCGCCGAAATGATAGCAGTTTCAATCCGCTGTCCGGCGGGAGGCCGGACAGGACCGTCGACAAACGCACGACCGCCTTCGAGTTTCCGGTTTCAATCCGCTGTCCGGCGGGAGGCCGGACAGGACTGCAACGCCGCAGTCTACACGCCCGCATGTGGAGTCGTTTCAATCCGCTGTCCGGCGGGAGGCCGGACAGGACTCAATGCCGCCGGCCAGCTCGACAACAACCTCATCGTTTCAATCCGCTGTCCGGCGGGAGGCCGGACAGGACAAGGCTACATCGACTATTGCGATGCGAGACAATGGTTTCAATCCGCTGTCCGGCGGGAGGCCGGACAGGACCCACACCACCGAGGCCATACATCTCGCCATCGAAGTTTCAATCCGCTGTCCGGCGGGAGGCCGGACAGGACTCGCTCCGGTGCTTGGAGTTGTGGCCGCCGTTGTTGTTTCAATCCGCTGTCCGGCGGGAGGCCGGACAGGACCGTTACGTGGGAGGAAATCGCCCGCGTGGGAAAAGTTTCAATCCGCTGTCCGGCGGGAGGCCGGACAGGACGCATCTCGATATCGAGATAGGCGACCGCTTGAGAGTTTCAATCCGCTGTCCGGCGGGAGGCCGGACAGGACACGGGTGGCGAGGATGGTGGATCCGTTTTTGTTGTTTCAATCCGCTGTCCGGCGGGAGGCCGGACAGGACGCGTGGGAGAGCTCGGGCGGCGACCTGGCATTCGTTGTTTCAATCCGCTGTCCGGCGGGAGGCCGGACAGGACTCTCCCTCGAAAAGGCCACCGTGAAGGACCACGGTTTCAATCCGCTGTCCGGCGGGAGGCCGGACAGGACAGGGATCTTGTTGTAGAGGGCGATGATCCCGTTGTTTCAATCCGCTGTCCGGCGGGAGGCCGGACAGGACAGGCTGGTCGCGGGAGCGGTGGGGGCTGCGGTGGAGTTTCAATCCGCTGTCCGGCGGGAGGCCGGACAGGACCACCGAATTGTGAGACCTGTCAAGGGCGCCAAAGGTTTCAATCCGCTGTCCGGCGGGAGGCCGGACAGGACTGGTTCGGTGATAAACAGGACGACAAAACGCATGTTTCAATCCGCTGTCCGGCGGGAGGCCGGACAGGACGGCCGAGCCGCGGTGGTCGATGCTTTCCCACACGTGTTTCAATCCGCTGTCCGGCGGGAGGCCGGACAGGACATCGATTCCAGCGGGTGCAAGGTTGGTTATGCTCCTGTTTCAATCCGCTGTCCGGCGGGAGGCCGGACAGGACTCGTCGTCGACTCCAATACGAAGGGAGCAGATAAGTTTCAATCCGCTGTCCGGCGGGAGGCCGGACAGGACTGGCGCCGGTGCGGGCATCGTTTTCGGCGAGCGAGTTTCAATCCGCTGTCCGGCGGGAGGCCGGACAGGACGGCTCTCGTGTAGCTCCGATCGGCGGATTCGCGAGTTTCAATCCGCTGTCCGGCGGGAGGCCGGACAGGACGTAGTCCCCTGATTCAGGGTTGTTGGGTGGGCTATCGTTTCAATCCGCTGTCCGGCGGGAGGCCGGACAGGACGCTTCGCGGGTAGGTCGCTACCAGCGAGGCGGTTAGGGATGCAGTTTCGCGAAGTGTCGGACGAACGCAATTATGAAGCTGTCAAAGAACGAAGCAGAACTATTAATCCTATGCTTATCAGTAGATTAGGATTTCTGCGAAAGAGTGCGATTTGAAGCGACGCTTACGGTTCGCGAGAGCTTCATATCATGAGCGTGTCTTCCGAGACATCTATCGGAAGGTTTGTACCGATATGTTCGATACGGGCTTTCATGGCTTGATCTATCAAGTAGAAGCGGAGGGAATCTTTGTTTTTGTCTATCACGTCGGCGAGTTTTATCTTCATTTCCGCGAGTTCCTTGTTTCCGACTTGGCACTCGAATACGGATTTCTGGACGCGGATTCCGTAGGATTCGCAGATTTTGGCGACGCGTCGGAGTCGTCTTGCGCCGGGCTTGGGATCAACGGTGCTGACATCGTAGGTGACGATTACGAGCATGTTTACGTGTAGAGGTAGGGGGTGTAAGTGTGGACTTCTTCGCGGATCGTTTTGGCCATGAGTCGGGCTTGAATCAGAGGCAGTTGAGCGAATCGGACCTTTTGTTTGAGCAAAGTATGCTTGGTTTCCTGTTTCTTGCGGGTTTGCCAGCTTTGCACCACTTGTTTGCGGCCTTTTGAAGAAATCTCCCAAGAGCCGCCTTCTCGTTCGACTAAGTCGCTTTTGCTTATTTCACCGCGATTGAGAATCGTGATGATCATGCGTTCAGCCCACGGGCGGAACTCTTCCATGAGATCGAGGGCGAGGGATTCGCGCGCCGGTCGGTCGGCATGTAGGAAGCCGAGGAAAGGATCAAGGCCAACGGCGCTAAGAGCTGCAATGCAGTCGTGTCGGAGCAGAGCGTAGGCATAGGATAGCAGCGCATTGACGGGATCGCGCGGTGGGCGACGGTTGCGCCCTTTCATGTGGAATCTCTCTCGAACGTTTGGTTTGAGATGAAGTGGCCAAACGTCGAACGCGATGGCGGCGGCACGGCCTTCGGTGCCGCGTAGCGCGTCTAGCGATTCTGCGCATTGCGTTTCCCTCAGCAGGTGGGCCATGGCGTCGGCGGCATCGCCGAGCGAGCGTGATTCAGTATTTGTTTGCTCCCGAGCGCTGCGGCGGAGTAGCCAGCGAGTATTCTGTATCTTACCGGCAACTACATTTTGAGCGATAGCGAGGGCGTGCTCCGGGCTGGAGCTTTTTTTAAACTGATGACGTTTCAGGACGACCGAACTGTTGGGGATGCCTTCAACACGGGCCTCGAAGTGGCCGTTTTCAGATAAGAAGGATATGGATACATTGTTCTGCCAGCATAGGCGCATGGCAGAAGGGGAAACGGAGCTGTGTCCGAATATGCATACGGATTCGAGGTTGTGGATGGGGACTGAAAGGCGTGTTTCTTTATTCTCTTTGATCCGAAGGCTTAGGTGGTCTCGGTGGAGGTAGAGACCTTGTGTCATGAGGTAGAGGGTGTTTTTGATGACTTGAGCCACGGTGTTCAGCTTGGTAGAAGGATGGGGACGCTATTGGTGAAGCTCTGGATCGAACAGCGCTCTGTGAAGCTTCTTTATGTGGTGTAGGCTACGATCTGTTTCGGGAAAGCAATACTCGTGGAGAGAGCAACCGTCACACTGAGGCTTGAGAACGGGAAGAGGGATTAGAGACCGCTCTAGTTGTTCTCGAATCGAAGCGATTGATTCAAGGACGAGTCGCCTAAGCTCGCTGGTAAAGGAGACGTTCTCGCGGGTTTGAGACTGAGCGTAAAATATCGCGCCTTCGGATATCTCGCAGGCAAACATTTCTTCAAGGCAGATTGCCTGGGCGCAAAGCTGGGCTTCGTTGTTGGACCAGCGCCGTTTGGGGCCTTTCTTGTATTCGACGGGGCGATACGATTTTGTTCCGTCGTCATTTGTCGATTCCTCCACGAGATCCGCTTTTCCGCTGAGTTGATAGTTGTCACTGAACAGCGGCAAGGCACGCAGCAATCTGGTGCCTCGTCGCGTTTCGAAACCCGGAAAATCGACGTGCTCGTGAGCTGCAGTGCCGGTGAGCGTGTGCTCGTTCTCGGAGAAGACTCGCTCTACATGAATCAGAGCCGCCCTCCGCGGGCAGTAGAGGAAATGGTTGATCGCGGAGAGCGGGACGGTTGTCATACGTTTAGAGAGCTTCCAGTAGTTCCTTTAGAACCTCGACATTTTGCGGGACCTCGTCCGTGGAGAACTCGACTTTGTAATCGTTGTAGCTGCGAGGAATCCCGCCGTTGGCTTGGCAAGCGTCGCTGAGTTCGATTTTCAACAGATCGAAAAGCTTGTGTGCGGGGGCGTTGCCGAGCTTCGACTGATGCTTGAAGACGATGAGCTTGCGAGGTGTCATCATGCCACGAGACGCCGAGCGATCGTGGTCAAACATGCCGAGCAGCGCTTGCCATAGCAGTTCTAGATCATCTTCGCCGAAACCGGTGCTTTGAGCCTCATGGGCGGAAACGAAACCATGCGCCATGTAGAGGCCGTAGGGTACGATTGACTTACGTCCGATGGTGCCGGTGATGTTGCCATCCTTTTTGATCTGCTCTTCCGCATCCTTTTGAGTTGTGACGGACTTGCGGGTGATGGTGACTTCCTGCTGGAAGATCCTGTCGAGAGACCGAGCGAACGTTAGCTGGACGGGACCACGTACCTGGCCGCAGTTGTTCTCTTTCATGCTCATGACGGCTCCGAAGGTGCGAACATCCCAGAAATTGTCGCACATCCATTTGCGGGCTTTGACCTGGTCCTCGTATTTCTTGTCGGAGGATTTCGCTCCGATTTCCGAATACGCTTTTTCGTGGATGGTGTTGAGTACACGTTTCTCTGGCCCGCCTTTTGTTTGAAAATAGATTTCGTATCCAGGTTCTGATGACGATTCGTTCTTTGCTTTGGCGATGGTGACGTAGTCTCGGATCTTACGTTTGATGGCTCCATCGGTGACCAGCCCGCGGTAGGTTTCGGGGTCGACCCGGGGAAGATTGCCTGCGTCGGGATCGCCATTGGGGTTACCGTCTTGGACGTCGAATAGGTAGATAAAATCGAAGCGATTGGTGATGGTTTGGCTCATGGATTTGTGAGGATTAGAGGGTTGTGGATTCTGTTAGTCTTCTTGTAGATCGGTTACGTCGACCTCAGGCTTTTGTTTCATAGCGAGGACACGCTGGTAGTAAAAACCGAGAGCAAACTCGCCTTGTTCGTCTGGCGAATGCGTCGCTTTGAGCCCTTCGTTTTCGACGATCCCATCTACGATTTCTGCGAGTTGGGATTCGAACCAGTGGGCAAGTCCGCCTTGGTCTTTTCGTATTTTCGAGAGGTGAGGTTGCGCCTTTGCCACAAGTCCTCCGAGGACTGCTGACGGGGTTGCGGAAGCTGAACTATAGTACTTGTCGATGACTGACGCATTCCGTTCTCCGAGCGCCTTTCGTTGGATGCCATCGAGTACCCTGAGGAGGCGGCCGGAAAGGAATGCCGGGCTTTTTTGTAGTCTGTTGTTTATTTCTGGCATAGTGGGTTTTATTTTGGATTTTTGGTAATGGTTTCGGGTAAGGAGTAATTTGATGAGAGCGGCTCTAGCTGGGGTGCAGTCGCCTGTAGTTGAAATGCGGCGACACGCTGTCATAAGTAGCTCGATGGGGACCGGGTGGCCCCGTCCTCGCAAGGCGCAGGTGAAGAGCTGTGTCCGGTATCGAGCGAGTTCGGGTGAACTCTCGCCTTTACCCTCTAGAGTCGAGACCAGTTGCCAGAGCGGCCAATTCGATTTGCGGTCTCCGACCGCGGCGACGATCGGTCTCTTTTTGACGTCCTTCTTTTTGTCGCGCGGATCGTAGAGGTTTCGGTCGAGCTGAATCTCTATGTCTTCGAACCAATGACGTGTATTCCTGACGGCCTCTTGTAGAGGCTGGTCGATCCAGTTTCGGATGACGCCGCGGGCGGAGCTGCCACTGAGGGCAAGGCAATAGAAGCGGGCTGCGGCTAGCTCGGCTCCCTTTTTCTCCATGCCTGAATTTGGGCTGTTGAATACTCCGACTGCGGTCTTCGCCGAGTCTGAGAGGTTCTCAATCTTAGGCTGAGCTTCAGCCGCTGAGATGAACCATTCCTCGTCGGATTCTGCTTTTGAGGAATCGCCCTCTTCGATGGCTTTTGCAGGATTGAGTTCTACCTCTGCTTGATCGCACCAGAAGAGGTAAATCGTATCGGAGGTGCGGTAGTGGCGATCCTTGTTTTTCTTGTCGCCGAGGTAGTTGATGGCTCGGACATATCCTTCCACGGCCTCTTCGGACATTGGGCTCACCAGCGCTTTGGAAAACCCATAAGAACCGAAAGCTGGCTTGTCGCTTGAGACCAAAGCCACTCCACCAGCGAGTCCGCCGGGAGCGACTTTTATTCTTGTGCCGTGGGTAAGAAGCGGTGAACAGAGCTTGCCTGTCACCATGCACGGGACGAACTCGTCTTTTTTTGATGCGTGACGTTCTTCTTCAGCGTGTTTCGACTTTTCTTTCCACCAGTCCTTTAGCTCGTCCCATTCGATAAGGTACCCAGGAAATCCTTCCACGCGAAACGTAATCCAGTCGGATGGCTTGAGCTTCTCGCTTTCAAATGCGTCTTTGATCGCCTGCTGTATGTCCGTATCTTTGGCGAGCTGTGCTAGGAAATTGACTACGGCCTGGATACCCGAATGGGGCTTGTCTGCCGCCAGGCTTTTCAGTTGTTCGAGAAACAAGTTTTGGGTCGCGATTGCGAACTTGTTGGCCTCTGGGTCAAGGTTAGGAACGACGCGGTTTGCGGTATCGGCTCCGAGACAGGCGATCGCCGCAGAATTGCGAGCAGGGATTTTCGAAACAGGCTTTTTGATCGGGTCGTTTTTCGTTCCGACCGGGAAGGTGCCGATGTAGGAGCCATCGGGTTTGAGATCGATGACGGCTCGGAGGGTTTGTTCGGTGAAATCGAGTTCCTCGAGCAGGCCTTTGGCCTGAGCGAAGCGATAGAGTGCGGGAAATATCATGGCTAGGCGCGGCGATAGAGGTTTTGTCTCATGTCAGAGACGTTGAGGATTCCGTTCTCGAGTTTGGCCGGAGCGAAGAGTGCGTATTCGGGAGCGTGGAGTCCGGGTGTTTTGCTAGCAGGGAAATCGAGGTCGTAGAGCATGATACCAAGGTCGCGGCTTTCTCTGATGGGGGCTTCCGATCCATCGGGAATCGCGAAGTAGGCAGCGAATTCGCGGATACCCAGGCAAGGTTGCCGCACGCATTGGCCGCGGTCCGCGCGTCGGGTAAACATCTCACGGTATTTTGCGGGTGTGTCGTTTGGCGTTGGCTTTTTCACAATCAAGCTAGCCTCGATGATATAGGCCACGTCCTTGAGGATGACGCTATTTCGCTGGGTCCGGTTTTCGCCTTGCACGTCGTCGCGCCCTGCGGAATCGACAAGGTAGGGCTGGTATCCGCTCGGGTCCTTCATCCAGGCGTTCACCCCGCTTTTCCCTTTGACGGTCACAGTGCCCTGTATCTCGTTTCTGCGAATCGAGGTGAAGCGGATGGGATTTAGTACCTGGATACGCTCGATCTCGTACATGATTTGAGGTTTCCAGAAGACAGCCTCGAGGGTGCCGCGAGCTGCGGAAGGGGTCATGACTGGATAGGAAACGCGCTCGACCCGCGTTTCAGGGCTGGTGAAGCAGGCGTAGTCGCCCCAGACTTTGAGGGAGATTGGGATGGTTGCTGGCATGGGTACGGAGAGATCAGATTTTTTCGAAAGGAGAAAAGCGAAGGGTGGATTGGTGTAGGGAAACGGGCTCGTATTCAGGGTCTACTTGAGCTGGTATGTCACCCATGACCGTAGAAATGGATTGCATCAGATTTTCGCACGCGGAGTCCGGGGTGTTGCCAGTTCCGACTGCTCCCGGATGAAGAGAACAATTTGCGAAGTAACCGAAGTCTTCATGGTAGGACACCATCACAATTAGGTGGTTTGAAAGCATGGACCAACTTAAGACGGGAAAAATTGATTTTTGGCAATTCTTTTTGATTGAGTGTGTCGGTGTGGAAGATTGCATTAAGGCGAGCAGGAAGCGCTTTCATAGAGCCTAAGTTATTGGTTTTGTGCGGATTGAAACTTAAGTTGGTCCAGCATTTCGCTGATTAATCGCCGCCCGAATTTTTTTCGGGCGGCCTTTCTTTCTACAAAATCGAATGCTCATCGAGCAGGACACCGTCGGGGTTGTAGCCGAATCGGGGGTGGTAGCTTTGGGTGATATGGAGCCCGTTGGAGAGTTTGCGGAGCTTGCCTTTATCGATGCCTTTGGCGGCTTCTGAGGCGCGAAGGTTGATGCAGAGCGGCGCAATTGAACGTCGTTCGTAGCGCGTGAGCGGCTCGTATTCGCGGGATTCGAGTTCGCCGATCCAAGCTTTGGCTTCCTCATTGTAGTCGGTCAGCACGGACTCGGTTGGCTCGTCTTCGTCTATCCACTTGTAGCTTTGTCCAATCGTTCGGTGCAGACGGCTGGCGCTCATGCCCACGATGTTCTTTGTGTCGCGATCGGTATCGTGATAGAGGTCGCGAAAGTAGGAGCGGATGGCTTTGGGGGTGATTTCACCTCCGCCGCCCTGAGGCAGGTATTTCTTAGCAAGGGCTGTGGCCTGTCGGTAGACGCCCGGCGGCAAGGTAGCTCCGGCCAGGTTGACGACTTCCACCTCGCCAAGCTTGGGATTGCCAAAACTGTCGGTGAGCTTGCCTTCGCGGTTGCAGCGTCCCGCAGCCTGAAGGATGGCGTCGAGCGGTCCAAGCGCTCGGAAAACTTTGGGGAAATCGAGGTCCACGCCAGCCTCGATCAGCTGGGTAGATACAACGAGGCAGGCAGTGTCGTTGTCGCTCAATCGAATGCGAATGACATCTAAAACATCCTGTCGATGAGCGGGGCACATGTATGTGGAAAGGTGATACAAACCACTATCTGCGGATTCGGCTTTAATCGCTTCGAAGAGCTCTCGTGCGGAACGACGAGTGTTGACGATGGCAAGGGCGCGATTCGTCTGTGAGACGCGACGGGCGAAATCTGGCATTCCTATTTCCTGATCCGAGAATCGGATGCGTGTGCGTTTGAATTCAGAACGCTCGTGCAGGCGCCAGCTTTTATCATCGGGGATGATTTCGGTTATTTCCGGAAGTCCGGCGTCGAAAAATTTTCTCCGCTGAAATGCGGGTTGAGTAGCAGTGCAGAAAACGAGGGATGTTTTTCCGTAGTCTGTTAGAGCGTTCAGCGTCTTGAGCGAGGGGTCGAGGAGCTCCGGGGGAAAGGTTTGGCACTCGTCGAAGAGCACCACGGAATTCATCAGCCGATGCAGCTTGCGTAGTGCGGAAGGTCGATATCCGTGGAGGCTTTCGAAAAACTGCACGTTCGTCGTGACGATGAAAGGAGCGTCCCAATTTTCCGCGGCGAGCCTGGCTCGAGTCGCTACTGAACTAGTAGGTTCGTCTTGGTCGTCGTCTTTCTGCCAGTCGGCTAAACTGTGGTGCTCGAGCACATTGTGCGATCCGAATAGCTTGGCGAATACGCGAGCGTTTTGTTCGATGATCGAGGTGAAAGGGATGACATAGATCACTCGTTTGAAACCGTGCCTGGCAGCGTGCGCCAAGGCGAATGCTGCGGAGGCGATCGTCTTTCCTCCGCCCGTTGGCACGGTGAGGGAGAAGATTCCGGGTGAGTTTTCTTCCCCTGCTGCGAGGCAGCGTTTGGCGATGCGGGTGCGAAGTTGGTTGAGCGAGGAGGGGTCTGGCGCTTCCGCAAACGAGACAATCTGCTGATTTAGCTTTTCGAGTAGACGATCAATGCCGTCGTGTTTGGGCTCTGGTCGCGAGTTGTCCTTCGTTTCGCGGAAGTGCTGATCTGTATCCAAAAAGTCAGCATCAGCTAGTGCTGAGAGGAGGAGGCGAAGATGGAGATCGAGTGATGGTGAGCCGATTTTGTCTCTCAAGGTCGCTTGGGGCTTAGGCGGTTTGGGTAAGCCGTCGTTCAAGTAGGCCTCTTGGAGTTTCGGCAATATGCCAGCTTCGCGGACCTCGATTAGTTTCGCTTCGAACTCATCTGAGAAGTCGTGCAGTCCCGCGTGGTGGCTCGCGATGACGTTCGATAGAGTCGGAAACTGCTGAAGTAGCGCCGCTCCGTGAATCGCATGAGGCGTCCGGGGTGTCCCGTGTTCCAGGTATGTTTGGAAATCAGGCTGGTACTTACCTAGGTCATGCAGAAGGCCGCAGATGTAGGCCTCGTAACGGGCTCCGAATGGTGCCGCGAAACCGGCTGCCAGTTTCGCAACGTTTTGCAGATGGACCGATAGCGGCTGCCAGCTGTTTTTGGGTAGCGGTGCACCGGTTGGACCTTCGGCGGTGTGGGCGTAGAATTGAGGTGGGAACAAGGTGCAGAGGGATTAGTATTATTTCCTAAGGAATTATCGTTTTTATTTTAAGCAAAAAGTCAGTGATGGGTAGGTTTGCTGGGAATCTTATCTCTCGGAGTAGGACAAGCGCGGTCTCAGGCTCTGATGTTGGCTGAGATGGCGCATTCTTGCTAACGGGATAAAGTGATTGCGTTTTGGCACCGTTCTGCATGCTAAACAGCATCATGGGGAGTTTGACGATACGACGGGTTCCGGAGGGGTTGAAGGAGAAGCTGGTTCGCTCCGCTCGGCGCAATCGCAGAAGCTTGAACCAAGAGGCTCTGGTGTTGCTAGAGGAGGCCATGCGCCAGGAATCTGCGAGTGCCGATGTGGAGGAGCAGTTGAGCCGGATCAGAGCATTGCGGGAGGGCATCGAGCCGCTTACGGCCAATGAAATTGATGCTGCTCGGCGAGAGGGGCGGGCGTAATGTTTTCGCACCTGAAAAGATAGGACTTTGCTTTGGGCGCTGATAGTGAAGCTGTAGCTGTCGATTCCTGCGCGTTGGCAGATTTGTTTGTCGGTACAGAGAGTCTGCAAACTGACGCGGAGGCCCTGCGTCGACGGTTTCCGCGCTGGCTGGCGCACCCGCTGATTGTGAGTGAGTTTGGCAATGTGCTGCGGACTTACCAGAGGGCGGGACGCATTTCGGAGGAGAGGGCGAGTGACTTTTTGGCAGAGGGTCTTTCGATGGTGGAGTTGGTTGACGAGGTCGGGGCGAGTGAAATCTTGAGAGAGTCGATAGCCAGTGGTCTGACGTTTTATGATGCGACTCATGTGGCAGCGGCTCGCGAGATGGGGCTAAGCTTGCGAACGCGAGACAAGGGAATTCTGAAGCAGTGCAGTGATGTGGCGTCGCCGATACGGATCGGAAAATAGCCTTACCATTCGGAAGCGAACCTACCGAGGTCGGGTCCTGGGCTGGCGAAACGAGTTCGGAGAAATTCGCCAGGCCTGCTAGTCTGTAGGAACCGAATGTCCCGGCCCTCGGACGGCGGATGTCCAAGGGCTTGCGCTAGGGTGGGCGGGTGAGGGGCGAGGCAGACGAGACAATTTTTTTCGAGGGGCAAATTCTTGGGGCTGAGGCGCCTGCGAAGGCTTTACGTTTTGCGGGGCGCGGGGGCGTTGACGGGGGCTCTCGGGCGCTCTGCAATGGGGGCGTGGCGACGGCTCGAACAGGCAGCGCGTCGACCCGTCTGGAGGAGATGTTTGGCGAGCTCGGAGTCGAGCGCGCGCGACCCGCGGAATCGGAAGCTCTCAGGACGGGTGTCGACGGTTTGGACGAGGCTCTCGAGGGAGGGCTGCGCTCGGGGCTGCTTACGGAGATCGCCGAAGCTCGGGCGAGTGGAGGCGGTCAGGCGCTGTTGCTGCATCTGCTAGCGGCGATGCGTCGAGCTCAGCGCTTTGCGGCGTTGGTGGACGGCACGGATTCTTTCGACCCGCAGACTACGCCGAAGCCTTTGCTGGAGCATTTGCTATGGGCCCGTTGCCGGTCCGCGAGCGAGGCCATGAAGGTGGCGGACGCCTTGCTGCGTGACGAAAACCTCGGCATGGTGCTGGTGGATTTGCGCGACATGGAGCAGCGCGAGCTGCGCCGTTCGGTGAAGTCGGCGGATTGGTATCGTTTGCAGCGTCTGGCGGAGCGTTCGAGCTCCTTCGTGTGCGTTTTTACGCCAGAGCCGATGATTCCCAGCGCTCAGGTTCGAGTGTCGCTGCTTGGTCAAATGTGTATCGATAAACTGGATGCGTCGATCGACGATTTGGGCCGATCGCTGGAGATCGACGTGCTAAGAAAGCGTACGCGGGAACGGGAAGCTTTTCCTCGGCTGGTGCAGCGTGTGGGCTAGGGATGGCACGCTGTGATAGCGAGTGGCAAGGAAGTGTATTCGAATTTTGGATTTTGATAAATGTATGCGGTTCTACAGATTCCTCGTTTGGCGTTGCAGGCGGTCTTGTCGGTGGGAGGGAGATTCGAGGCGGCGTCCGAACCCTGCATTGATGATGGATCGGTCTTGCCTGTCGCTGTGGTCGACCCGACGGTCAAGAAGCCGGTGGTGCTGGAAGTGACGGAGCCAGCTCGCCGAGAGGGAGTTGTAAGCGGAATGTCGATACCTCAGGCTTTGGCTCGTTGCGAGGGGCTGGTGGCGCGTTATCGTTCTGAGCGAGCGGAACGCTGGTTGGAGGGCTTGCTGTTTACGCTGGCTTGTACGGTCTCGCCGCGTGTGGAAATCGACGGGCCAGGCAATGTGTTGGTGGATCTGCGCGGGGTTAGGCTTAGCGAAGCGCTGGGGCGTTGTTCGGAGATTGCCCAAGAGCTGGCCGTGATGGGAGTGACGTTGGGAGTCGGCGTGGCGGAAAGCTGCGTGGTGGCGTCGCTGGCGTCGTGTGAAGTGGAGGGAAAGGTGTTGGTGGTGGGGGTCGATGCTCCGCCTTCGGAGCGCGCTGGGACAGCGGACGCTGCCTTAGGCCGGTTTATGGATGCGCTGCCTTTGTCGAAGGTGGCCATGGACGATGGCTTGCGAGCGGTGTTGGAAAAATGGGGGATTCGCACGGTGGGGGCCTTCGCAAAGCTGAAGCGTTCGGCGGTGGGAGCTCGGCTGGGGGTGGAAGGCGTTTTGCTGTGGGACCGTTTGACGGGGCGTGAGCAGCGCGTGGTGTCGGTGGCGGAGGTGCCTGATGATTTTATCGAGTCGTGGGAATTTGAATACGATGTGGATTCCGTGGAGCCGTTGCTGTTTCTCGCCCGCCGTTTTCTCGATGCTCTGTCGGCGCGCATGCGGGTGGCTCACAAGGTGGCGGTCGCGATGCGGATGGAGCTCGGGCTGGCTTACGGGGAACCGCTATCGGTGGTCCAGAAGGTGCCGGAGCAGACGAGCGATGCGGAGGCGCTCTTTCGCTTGCTGTCGGCACGGTTGGAGGAGCTTGAGGCGGAGTCGCCGGTGGCGCGTATGGAGCTGCGGCTGGAGGTGGCGGACTTCAAGGAGCGGCAGCTTGGACTTTTCGAGAGCAGTTTGAAGAACCCGCATCGCTTCACGCAAACCTTGTCGCGAGTGGCGGGCATCATCGGTGCGGATCGCGTGGGGCGGCCTTCCCTGGATGCGGATGGGCGGCCGGACGGATTCGAACTGGGAGCTTTGCCATCGTCGGTGCCGCCGCTGCGGGAGGAATTGTCATTGAAAAGCTGTTACGGAATGCCGTTGCGACGTTTTCGTCCGGCACGCGCCGCGGCGGTGGAGCTGCAAGGGCGTTTCCCTGTTTGGGTTCAGGCGGAAGGCGTTTCGGGCTTCGTGAAGGCGGTGCGTGGCCCTTGGCTGCACTCGGGGCATTGGTGGGAGGAGACAGGGAACTGGAATCGCGTGGAATGGGATGTGGAGCTCAACAAGGGTGGTGTGTATCGAATTTGCAAGGACGAGGAGGGATGGAAGGTGGAAGGCGCGTACTAGATGGCTTTTGGAACCACGAATGGGATGAAGGTCTGCGTATGCTTTTTCGCCCACAGATTGCTCAGATGGGCACTGATGGCTTGATGGCAATAGGATTGGATTGAGATGGAGAATAGATGGGTTTGAGTGGATATGTAGAGTTGCATGGCCGGTCGGCGTTTTCGTTTCTGCGCGGGGCGTCGCAGCCGGATGAGTTGGCGGAGGCGTGCTCGGATCGAGGGGTGCTGGGCATGGCGGTGTGCGATCGCGGCGGCGTGTATGGCTCGGCCCGTTTTCATGCGGAAGCTAGCGAGCGTGGGGTGAAGGCCATCGTAGGCTGCGAGCTGCCGATGGAGGATGGTTCGGCCTTGCCGGTTGTCGTGAAGACTCGGGCCGGGTACCGGAATCTTTGTCGTTTGCTGACGGATACGCATTTGCGAGGGGCGAAAGGCGAGGGTAGGGTGAAGTGGAGCGAGCTGGAGGGACGAGTCGGCGGTTTGCTGGCGTTGACGGGAGATGAGGAAGGGCCGCTTTATGAGGCTTGGCAGCGAGGGGATCGAGAGCAGGTGGAGAGTCGCTTGGATGCGCTGATCAAGGGCTTTGGCGACGAGAATGTTTATGTGGAGTTGCAGCGCAGGCACGAACGTGGCGAGCAGCGCTGGGTGCGGGCCATGCGGGATTTGGCGGAGGCAAGGCGCTTGTCATGGGTGGCCACGAATGGGGTGAGCTACGCTCGGCCTATGGGGCGGGCCTTGATGGATGTCTTTACCTGCTTGCGTGAGAAGGTGACGCTGGACGAGGCGGGCTCGTTGCTGAGTCGAAATGGCCAACGCTTCGTGAAAGCGCCTGAGGAAATGCGGTATCTGTTTCGCGATATGCCGGAGGCGGTGGACAATACGTTGCGGGTGGCCGAGCAGGTGGAGTTTTCGTTGGAGAATCTTGGATACGAATTCCCTTCCTATGACGTGCCGGCGGGGCATTCCATGAACAGCTACCTGAGGGAAGTCGTTTGGAAGGGGGCCCGCAAGCGCTACGGAGGGGAACCGAGCCAGAAGGCCCGGCGGCAGATGGAGTACGAACTGGCGGTGATCGCTAAGTTAGGATTTTCTGGATACTTCTTGATCGTGTGGGATCTGGTGAACTTCTGCCGGGATCATTCCATCTTGGCCCAAGGGCGTGGCAGCGCCGCCAATAGCGTGGTGTGCTTTTGCTTGGAGATCACGCCGGTGGACCCGGTGGAGGCGGGGCTGTTGTTTGAGCGGTTTCTGAACGAGGAACGAAAGAGCTGGCCGGATATCGACATCGACTTGCCCAGCGGGGATCGGCGCGAGCAGGTGATTCAGGAAGTGTACCGTCGCTACGGACGCCATGGAGCGGCTATGACGGCGAACGTGATCACCTACCGACGCAAGAGCGTGGCTCGGGAGGTGGGCAAGGTTCTCGGGTTTCCGGAGGAGGCGCTGGGGCGATTTTCGTCGCTGTTCGGCAGCCACAACTACGAGCATGGAGTGGGGCTGGAGGAACAATTGGAGAAGTCCGGCATTTCGAAACAGCATCCTCGAGCGCGGGCGTTGTCGAAGCTTTGCCAGCAGATATTGGGCATGCCTCGGCATTTGGGGCAGCACTCCGGAGGCATGGTTATTTGTCAGGGATCGCTGGATACGGTGGTGCCGCTGGAGCCAGCTTCCATGCCGGGACGATCCGTTTGCCAATGGGACAAGAACGACTGCGAGGATCTGGGCATCGTGAAGGTGGACTTGTTGGGGCTTGGTATGATGGCGGTGATGCAGGATACCATGGAGTCGCTCAATGCGAAAGGCGTGCCGATCGACTTGGCTTCGATACCCAAGGACGACAGGGCGACCTTCGAGATGATGCAGCGCGCGGACACCATCGGGGTCTTCCAGATCGAGAGCCGAGCTCAGATCGCGACCCTGCCGCGCATGAAGCCGAAGACCTTTTACGATGTGGTGGTAGAGGTGGGTATTATTCGCCCGGGCCCGATTCAGGGCAAGATGGTGCATCCCTATCTGGAGCGTCGCGAGGATTCGAGCAAGGTCTCCTATATCGATCCCCGTTTGGTGGATACGCTGAAACGTACGCTAGGCGTGCCCTTGTTCCAGGAGCAGATCTTGAAGGTGGCCATGGTGATGGCTGGTTTTTCAGGAGCTCAGGCAGAAGAGCTTCGTCGAGCGGTGAGCACCTTTAGCACCAATGAAAGGCGAATGAACAAGGTGCTGGGGAAGCTGGTGAACGCCATGCGAAATCGCGGCGTGAGCGAGGACAAGGTGGAGCAGGTGGTGCAGGCGGTTTCGAGTTTCGCCCACTATGGATTCCCGGAAAGCCATGCTATCTCCTTCGGTTTGCTCGCTTATGCGAGCACGTATCTGAAGTGTCACTACGGGGCGGAATTTTACGCCGGACTGCTCAATAACCAGCCCATGGGCTTCTATGCGCCGGCGACTTTGATTCAGGATGCCAAGCGACACGGCGTTCGCGTGCGCCCTGTGTGCGTGATGAAATCGGACTGGAAATGCGTGGCGAAATGGGGGGGGAGCGTGTCTGCCGGCACGGCGGAGGCTGCCGATGGGGAGGAGATCCGGCTTGGTCTGGTGATGGTGAAGGGGCTTTCGTCGACGCGAGGCAAGGCTTTGGTTTTGGAGCGCGAGCGACGTGCGTTTTCCTCGCTCAAGGATTTCCGGTTTCGCACCCGCCTGAACAAGGAGGAGCTGCGGCAGCTGGCCTCGATCGGGGCTCTGAACTGCTTTTGCGGCGATCGGCGCAAGGCGCTGTGGGAGGTGGAGACGCTGTTAGACGAAGACGATTTGTTCGCGTTCGTGGACGAGCCGGAAGAGGAGCTCAGCCCGCTGGAGATGATGACGCATCTGGAGCGGCTGCAGGCGGATTATCAAGGCGTCGGGGTGACAGTCGGAGGGCATCCGATGGCTTCGCTGCGATCGAGCTTGCCGCAGGTTTGGAGAGCTTGCGATCTGGCGAGCACCCCTCCGAACGCGCGTGTGACGGTGGCGGGGCAGGTGATTTGTCGCCAGCGACCGGGTACGGCGAAGGGGTTTGTGTTCATCTCGCTGGAAGATGAAACGGGAATCAGCAACGCTATCGTGGTGCCCACGCTTTTCGAGCGTAGTCGTTTAACCATTACGCAGGAGAAGTTTCTTAGAATATCCGGCGTGTTGCAGAATATGAAAGGCGTGGTGTGCGTGAAGGCGGATCGAATCGAACCGCTGCTGGCGGGAGAAATGCCGGCCTCGGCGAGTTACGATTTTCATTGAAGGGGGGAAACGGTGAAAGCGCGCGCCCGGAGGTCCCGCTCCACCATCGGCTTGCAGCGCAATGGTGGAGCGCGACCTCCGGGCGCGTTCGAAAACACGATCTAGATTATCGTCAGGCCTTTTGGAGAAGGGTGAGCAGTTTGCGGTCGAGCTGGTAGCCGTGCCAGTCCTCGTAGTCGACGTCGTCGCGGCCGGAGTTGAGGATGCCGAAGTCGCCCCGCATTTCCCACAGGGCGAAGCCGATGCCGCGCTCGGAGAGCACGCTGAGCACATCGCCGAACCAGGCGAGGAAGACGTCGTGCGGGGTTTGGTTGTAGCAGCCGCATTCCCCGCAGTGTACGCCTACGCCCATGTCCTGCAGATCGAACCATGGCTGGTAGAATTCCTCGAGGAAAGCTCGGTTGGCGCCGGGTCCGTCTGGCCATTGGGGAGTGGGGAGGGCGCTGGGATCCTTGTACACCCAGGGGGCCTTGTGGTGCGAAATGTTGAAGGGCACGTATCCTCGGCAGCTTTGGGCGATGCCGAGATCGGCGAGAGCCGGCACGGCCTCATGTCCTCCATTGTTTCCGTCGGCGACGATGAGGGCGTCGGGCTTGACGCCGCGGATGGCGTCGCAGGCGGCTTTGGCGACGCGATGGTAGACCTCGGGCTGGAGTGGTTTTCTCTCCCCGTGTTGGTCGTTCATGTCTTCGCGCATGCTGGGTTCGTTGACCAGATCGAAGCTTATCCGTTCGCTGGATACGCCTTGGTAGCGTTTGGCCCACGTTTCCCAATGGAAGCAGAAGGCGTCGAGGGCCTCCTGGTCGGTCCAGAGGTTGTAGGGCTCGTGGAAACCTGCGTTGATGCAGTATCCGGGCGCTCGATGCAGGTTGAGGCTGACGTGCAGTCCGTACTTGTGGGCCGACTCGACCAGCGCGTCTACCTTTGCCACCTTCGCTTCATCGATGCGGTAGACCTGTTCGGGGGTGATGTCCTGCGAGTAGTCGATATCGAGGTAGGATGGGTAGGCCATGGGGACGCGCACGAAATCGAAGCCCCAATCGCCCATCCATTTGAAGAACTCCTCGGGAGTGGCGGGCCGAGCGTTGGCCGGATTGGGGTTGAAGAAATCCAGGAAATTGAAGCCTTTCCATTTGGGGAGCTTCTGCGGGGCTGGCGTCATTGCGTTGGCGTTGAGGGTGCGGGAGGTGGACAGCCCGATCCCGGCGGCGATGCCGAGACCGGTTTTGCGAATGAATTCTCTGCGGTGGATCGAGGGGTAGCTCATGGTGGCGCGGGGTGGGGTGGTTTACGAAACGTAGTTCAAAGGGCGCGTTTATTCAAGGTCTGGCGGATTGAACCATGCGGCGGCGTAGGGGTAAAGGGGATACGTCACTATTCGTTATGAATGGCCCGCTTGCGGCGGTTTCCTGCAAGGCTTTCGCGGGCCTTGACCCGCGCTTGATTGACGGCATGGTGTTGCTTGTCCTTTCCTTCCTATCCATGTCTTCGCTATTGCCAGAACGCGACACCGCTTGCCCTCATTGCGACTTGCTGGCGCGGGTGCCGGCTTTGCAGCAGGGCGAGAGAGCGAGTTGCCCGCGCTGCGGGGCCGAGCTGGCCAAGCGTTGCCGGGGCGATTGGCAGCGGGTGGGGGCGTTGGCATTGGCGGCCTGCATTTCTTTGGCCATGGCGTTGAGCGGGCTTTTTATGGAACTGCGTAGCGCGGGCGGCGACCAGAGCTCCACTTTGATCGGTTTTCCGATATCGCTAGCTTTGGAGCGCCCTCTGCTGGCTGGCATTGTGGCATTTTTCTGCATCGGCGCTCCGGCGGGGCAAGCGGTGGGGCTCCTGGCCCTGGCGACGGCGTTCCTGCTCGGGGCTCAGAGCGCGAGATGGACGTGGATCGTTCGTTCGGTGAAGTGGCTGCAGCCTTGGAGCATGGCGGATGTTTTCGTGGTGGGCATTTTGGTGAGTCTGATCAAGATTCTCTCCTTGGCCCAGGTCGGCTACGGCTTGTCCTTTTGGGCGTTCATCGGATTCTCGCTATGCTTAGCTGGCGCTTATGCCAGTTTCGATGCCAAGGGAGCGGTCGCTGAACTGGAGGGAGCGGAGCGATGAAGGGCGAGGTCGAGGCGATGAGGAGCGTTTCGGCGCGTTCGCTGGGGCGGGGCGGATGCCAGCGATGCGGTTCGGTGACGGACCTCGAGGGCTCGTCGCGGTGCGCGGTGTGCGGGGCGGGTTTGGGCAGCCGCAAGGCTGACAGCGCTCAGCGTACCCTCGCTTGGCTCGTGACCGCGATGATCCTTTACGTACCGGCCAACGTCTTGCCGATCATGCGCACCGAGCGGTTGGGCCGCGTCATGGACAGTACGATCATCAGTGGGGTGATCGAGCTGTGGGGCCATGGCTCCTATTTGGTTGCGGGCATCATTTTTTTCGCCAGTGTGCTGGTGCCGATGGCCAAGATCTTTTCCCTCCTCTGGCTCTGCTGGCTCGTTTCTCCCATGGGGGCGAAAGGGTGCCGGCCGCAGCACTCGAGACTCTACGAGTTGACCGAGCTAGTGGGCCGCTGGTCCATGATCGACGTGTTCGTAGTGGCTGTATTGGTTTCACTGGTACAGCTAGGAGGTTTTGTATCCGTGAAAGCTGGACCGGCTGGTTTGGCGTTCGCAGGAGTGGTGCTTTCGACCATGTTAGCGGCGCGCAGCTTTGATCCGCGGTTGCTTTGGGATGCGATCGAGCAGCGAGGAAAGGAGCGGCCTAGGCATGTCTGAAGTCGCGAGAGTGAGCAAGCAGCGGCGTGTTTCCTCCATCTGGATCATTCCTGCGGTAGCTCTGGCGATCGGCGCGTGGATGATCGCGCAGGCGCTTCTAAGAGCGGACGCTAAGATCGAAATCCGTTTCGAAACGGCCCGGGGAATCGAAGCGGGGCGAACGGAGATACGGGCTCGCAACGTGGAAGTCGGCCTGGTGGAGAACGTTCGTTTGAGCGAGGATTCGCAGTCGGTAGTGGTGGAGGCAAGCGTGCAGCGGGAAGCGGCGCATTTGCTGCGAAAGGATTCCTCTTTCTGGGTGGTGAGGCCACGCATCGGCTTGGGAGGCGTGTCTGGAGTCGGTACCCTGCTTTCCGGCGCATATATCGAACTGGAGCCTGGATCGTCGTCGGAGAGCGAGCGAGCGTTCGTGGGGCTGGAGGAGATCCCTGCCACTCCTTCCACGGCCCGCGGTCTGCGGGTGCAGTTGGAGAGCGACGCTATCGGTTCGGTGAAGGTGGGGGACCCGATCTTGTTTCGAGGCACTCGTGCGGGGCAGGTGGATTCCGCTCGCTTCAGTCCGCAGGACGACGTGTTCCTCTATGATATCTTCATCGCCTGGCCCTACGACGCCCATGTGACGACTGCGACCCGCTTCTGGAAGGCCAGCGCCATCAGCATCGATGCGAACACCAACGGGTTTTCTGTGAGCGCGGATTCCTTGGAGTCCATTTTAAGCGGAGGCGTCGCCTTCGACCTGCCTGAGGGGCTCGAGCCCGGAGAGCAGCCGAGAGAGAATCAACGCTTTCGACTCTATCGTTCCTACGAAGAGATAAATCGGTATCCGTACAAGCACTACGTAGAATACCTCTTTCTTTTCAACGATTCGGTGCGCGGGTTGAATAACGGCGCTCCCGTGGAGTATCGAGGAATCCCGATCGGTCATGTCGTCGACGTGTCCTTCGGGTATCTGGACAGCGAGGACTTGTTCTCCGACGAGCAGATTCCCGTGCCTGCCCTTGCTCGCATCTACCCAGGGTACATCGAGCTAAGCGATTCGCCTGAATCGGTCGAGCGAGTGAGCGCTTTGATAGAGCAGCAGGCGGAACGCGGTCTGAAAGCGAGTCTTCAGCACGGAAATTTGCTAACCGGCAGTCTCTTTGTGGAAATGGACTTTTATCCGAACGAAGAGCCGCAATCGATTCGTCGTCAGGGCGGTCATACGGTTTTTCCGACTCGGTCGGTCGGGTTGAAGCAGATCCAGCGAAAGGTGACCGACATTTTGACCACGATCGAGTCCCTGCCTTTGGAAGACCTGTCGGAAAACATCGGTGGCGCCGCCTTGCACGCCAGCGAGATGATGCAGCACGCCAAGGAAATGCTATCGAAGCTTGAGACGCTGCTCGACGCGGAGTCCGTTCGGGACTTGCCGGGGCAGCTCGACGCGAGCCTTGAAGCGGTGCAAGCAGCTATGGAAGGGCTTGGCCCTCAGTCGCCATTTCACCAGAAGCTGGATCGATTGATCCAGAATCTGAATACGTCTACAAACGATCTTCGACGGCTTTTGATCAAGCTGGAGAATCGGCCGAGCGAGCTGATCTTTTCCAGTCCGGCGGAAGAGGATCCAGAACCCCGAGCGCCGCAGCCATGAGAAAACGTTTAGCCCATCGCGTGAAGCTCTACTTCGGAGGCTGTGTCGCCCTCGCGGTTTTCGCTGGAGCGAGTCTGGGGTGCCGGTCGGCGAAACCCCAGCTGGAGACGTCCAGCTATGTGCTGCTCTACGACGGAAAGGCCCTGTGGGAAGGCTCTCTCGAAGTGGGGAGCATCGAGATGCCGGCTTACTTGGATCGCTCGGGAATCGTCCTTCAGTTGGATGGCCTGCGAATGCATGCGGGGCGTTACCACCTGTGGGGCGAGCCGCTCGAAGCGGGCATGCGACGGGTGCTCGGCAAGCTGCTCGATGCGAAGGGCGGTCTGGCGCGCGACGCTGGCGTGGTGCGATTGCAGGTGGAGCGTTTTCACGGCACGCAAGAGGGAAGCGTCGCCTTTGAAGGTAGCTGGAAAGTGGACCCGATCGGCGGCGAGTTGGGGGACTGGCGTCGTTTTTCGATCGAGAGCTCCTTGCAGGCGGACGGGTATCCGGCCCTCGTGGCGGCCCATGTAAGCTGTTTGAAAAAGCTCTGCGATCAGATCGTGACGGAGCTGGGCCCGGATCGCGGCTAGTCCTGAATCGGCGGAACCGCTTCGAAGAGCAGCCGAGCGAAGCGGGGCGACGACTGTTCGTCGGTGAGCTGGTCCGAGCTGGAGGGGGTCCACGCCTCTAAGCTCTGTGATTGATAAACGGATACAGTCACGTCGCTCAATTCCTCTTCCGAGCGCGGCGAGAGGACTGGGGCGATGCGCAGAGCGGAGCCATGGCCAGCGATACGGGCGAGCGGGACTTTCGGATCCTTGGAATGGGGATCGCTTGCAAGGAAGTACTCCACGATTGTCGGTCGGCCATCCTGATCACTGTCCGCCGCGTCGTCAGCGGGCCGAATGCCATGTTCTTGTTTCCATGACTCGTAGGGACCGAGAGGGTTCAGATCGAGGTTGACCAGACGCACGTTGTCGAGGCGCACGCTTCCGTTGCCCGAGGAGAGGTCGAACTCGATGCGGCTGTTCGCGTCGGTAGCAAGCGAGTGAACGTGTTCCAGCAGATAGGTCTGCGGCTCCGTCGTCAGATTTATACTACGCTCTGCATAGGCCTGAAACGGTTCGGCGTTCATGGTCAGGGTGGCTTTCATTTCGTGACCGTCGACTTCGCTCCAGGCGTCAAAGGAAAGCTGATACCGATCGCCTGATTGGAGAGAGATTCCGCCTTGTCCGAACTGCGCTTCCCAGATGTTAGGGCCCGCTTGCGTGATGTGGATCCGCGCTGCCCCGTCTTCGACGGAAACGTTGGCTGCGGCGGCTTCGCTCACCCAACTGTACCAGTTTTCCAGGCCATTCGAGAAGTCGGTGTTGAGGTTCAGAGCGCTTGGATCGACGAACTGGGCGGTGAGGTCGAGATCGCGATTCACCTCGATGGTGGCCCGCAGTCCGCGCTCGACCTGAAGGTTCTTCCATTTGAAGAAACGCATGCCTACGTCAGGATCCGCCGACAGGGTGACACGTTCGCCAGCTTGATAGCTATCCTTCTGGGGGCTGATGCTGGTCAGGCCTGGACCAGTCGATTGCAGCAGGATGGAGTAGGGACCGGGCTGCGCTCGTTGGTACACTCTAACGTAGTCCACCAGAAACTGGCAGGGGAAAATGCTCTCGTCGATGCCCTGTTGTCCGCCCCAGGTTCCGCCGATCGCGAGGTTCAGCTTGAGGTGCTGCGGCCGGTGGAAAGGCCAGGTGGCGTCATCGCTGCGCTCGTCGTTGTAGAAGGTGAAGTATTTTTGATCGTCCACGAAGAAATCGATTTTGCTTTCGTCCCACTCCACCGCGTAGACGCGCATGGCGCTTTCCAGATCATCGCGTTCGACGGTGTCCCCGCGGCTGGTGTTGATTGCGTGATTGTAAGCGGTGGTGTGCACGGTGCCGTGGATGACGCCCGGCAGATAGCCGACGTACTCCATGATGTCGATTTCGCCGCAGGCGGGCCATCCCACCTCGCCGATATTGTCGCCCAGCATCCAGATCGCGGGCCAGGTGCCGGTGCCGGCGGGGACTTTTGCGCGGACCTCCACCCGACCGTAGGTCCAGCTGGCGGAGCGTCGCGAGGTGAGGGAGGCGGAGCTGTAGTCGTGTCCGGGCAGGTCGCCTTTTCGGGCTTCGATGATCAGATGGCCGTTTTCGATTCGAGCGTTCTCGGAGCGCTTGCGGGTGTAGTACTGGGCCTCGTCGTTGCGGATGTATCCCTCTTCCCAATCCCACCATTGGGCGTTCGGCAGACCTTCGGTCTCGAACTCGTCGCTCCAGACCAGCAGCCAGTCCTCCGCCAACGCGCCGTGGCCGAGCGAGAGGGCAGCCGGCAGGGTGAGCAGGGTAAGCAGAGCGAGGGCGGGCAAGCGCGTGCGAGGAGGGGAGAAGGGGTAGCGAGACATGGATTCGTTGTTTTTGTTAAGATGCGAAAAAGCGCAACAAAAAGGTGAGGAAAAAAAGGCTCCTCGCTCCGCGAAGAGGGGCGCTGCGGAGCGCGAATCGCGGATGGATCGAAAGGCGCGGACGCGGCGTCTAGAATCGGCTAGCCAAGCGCGGTGGCGAGCGTTAGAGCTAGCGGTCATGAACCCTTACCCCGTCCCTTTGATCCTCCTTTCTATGGTAGTGTCTTTGTCTCCCTTGTCATGGGGAGGCGATCTCAAAAAAGCCGCTTCGGAATCGCCTGAAACCTTTGTCTTGGTGCACGGCGCTTGGGGCGGAGGCTGGGACTGGCAGGGGATGGAGCGTTTGCTCGAGGCGGAGGGACATAGGGTGTACCGAGCGCATTTGACCGGTCACGGACAGCGGGCCCATCTGGCGAGTCCGGAGATCGATCTGAGTTTGCACATCGAGGATGTGATCGCCCTGATCGAATGGGAGCAGCTGCAGGACGTGTCGCTAGTCGGCCATAGCTACGGTGGCATGGTGATCACCGGGGTGGCGGACCGGGTGCCGGAGCGTCTGAATCGCCTGATCTACCTCGATGCGATCGTGCCCGAGCATGGTGAGAGCGTGAATTCCGCCTTCGGTCGAGACGGCGAGGAAAACGCGGGACCGGGGATCGAGGAAAACGGGTTTTCCATCCCCCCGTGGGTATCGGAGGGAGCGCCGATCCCGCACGATGTGCCGCACTCCCTCAAATGTTTCTCCGAAGCCCTGACGCTGCGAAACGAAGCCCGATTCGATGTGCCCACGACTTACCTCTACTACATCGATCCGGGGATGAGCGAGCAGGAGGACGCGTTCTATCCCTTCTTTCGCCGAGCGAAGGAATATGAGTGGAAGGCGGTGGCCCTGCCCGATTGGGACCACAACGCCCACCGCACGCATCCCCAGGAGCTGCTCGAGCTGCTGCTCAGTCGATGAGGCCCGCTCGTCGTGGCAGTCGCGGGTTGGCGTAGCCAGCGAGACTTTGCCTTTGGAAGCCCGCTCGCCGCGCCGCGGCAGGCGCAGGAAAAATCCCCGGGGCGAAGCCCCGGGGATTTCCGATTATCTATGGGCGCGTTTCAGCGCGGGTCGAAAGAGCGAAAACGGTTTTGGCGGCGAGGCCCGCGGTCGGTCGGACCCGATCGGCTAGTCGGTGGCGGTGCTGACGCTGCGGGCGTTGGGCACGTAGCGACGTAGCTGAGAGAGCTCTTTGCGCCCCATGTCGGTGAGGAATGCCGCTTTGCTCCAATCGATGCGCTTGATCTTGTCGATAGGGATCAGGTAGCGCTTGGGAAGCAGCTGGTTGCCGTTGTGCAGCACGAGGTGAACGATTTCCCAATCCTGCAGGTCGACGATGATGTCGTCCACGACGCCGATGGCTCCGTTTTGGTTTCGTATCGAATAATTCATGACCTTGCTCGCTGAATGCAGGTGATGCGTGGCGATGTCCTTGATGTGGCGCACGTGCTCCCGCAGCTCCTCCACGCTGTGCTCGTATGCGGAAGGCGGTGGTCGGTAGCCCACGACCTGGTCGGTTTGGGGGATCACTTTTGGCCGTTCGTCGTAGATGCCGTGGCGAAAGTAATGCTGAAACTCGGTTTCGTACTCCTCCTCCACCGAAGGGCGCTCGAAGGCCTTGGGGCAGTTTCGCACCTCCTCTTGGGTGAGTCCGGTGGGGAGGCTGCGTCGATCCGCCCCGATTCCAGGGGCTTCGAACTGTTCGGGCCTCATCAGCACGCAATCGCCCGCCTCGTCCTCCTGCGTCGGCTCGCTGAGGTAGCGCATGTTTATGTTGAATCCGCGGTGGACATCGATGACGAGCTGGCGAATGGCCCAGCTTCGGTCGCCGAACAAGATGTCCTTCACCTTGCCGACCTTGCCGTCCGTCGCGATCAGAGTGTAACCAATCAAGTCTTTGACGCTGCGTAGCATAACATTTTCCTCCCTGCTCTCGGCGGTTCGCGTTTAGGGTAGGTGATCGGAAAACGCTCCGAGAGTCCGGCGTTTCCCTCCGCGAAAGGTAATCGCAAACCGGTCCGCTCGCAAGTCGCCCGGATCGCTTTCTGGCCCAAGCCTCGCCTTTCGCTCCGACGCGCCGCGAAAAGAGTGAATAGCTGGCCCAGTCGAGCCGTCTCAAGGGGACCAGTTTCCCGTCGTATTAGTTGAAAGATGAAAACGCTCACCTCTCCTCGCCCCTCCTTTCCCCGAGCGCAGGGTTCGTTTGCGCGGGCAGTCCTTTTCGTCGCTGCCATAGCGGGCTTGAGTTGGATCCTATCCGGATGCGCCACCGGCACGGCGGCCTTTCGGCAAGGAGACTACACGGAAGCGGCCCGAGTCTCCGCCGATCGGCTATCGCGAAATCCGAACAATCGAAAGGCGGGAGAGGTGTTTCTCCAAGCTTACCCGCAAGCGAGAGAGCTTTGGCTGCAGAAGATCCGATCGGCTCGCGCGGTGGAGTCGGACCCCTTTCGCTGGGAACGCGTCTACGAGGCCTATCAGGTCCTGCGCGATCTGGCGAACCGCGCTTCGCTGACGCCGTTCGCGGCGCGCTCCGAAATCGTCGTTGATTTTCATCTGGATGACATCGAGAGCGCTCGTCGACACCTGGTGGAGGCTCGCGTCTCGCATGCGGAATCCCTCCTGGATCTAAACGACCGCTACGCGGCCCGAGAAGCCTACGATCATTTCGGTGTGGCCCTGCGCTACGCTGGCCAGCGCGAGGATCTTCTCGAGAGGCAGGACATCGCTCGCGAAGCGGGGACTCTGCTGGTGGGGATCGACCCCTCGCTGGCGCAGGGACACGGCATCAATCCTGAAAAACTGGATACGCTGCTGCTGGAGAAGCTGATGGATCGCCCCGCGCGCCTGTTCGTGCGCTTCCTGCCCGCGGCCCAAGCGGAGGCCGCTCAGGTCGCTCACTTCGCGCAGGTGGAGATTGGCGACCTTTCGCTGCACCGCAGCGAAAGCGAAGCCGGGCAGCGGGACTTCCGACGCGCTCTCGAAAAGGCGGAGGGCCAGGAGCATGACTCGAAGCGGGAAATCTCCGCCACCGTTTTCACCCGACGCAAGGAGCTGGCCGCTAGCTGTCCCGTCGTGGTTCGCGTTTTCCATAGCGGGACCCAGGAGACGCTGCTGGAGCGCTCGCTCGAAGTCGCTGCCGTCTGGAGCGCCGAGTGGGATGTGCTGACGGGAAACCGGCGCGCCTTGCCGGACGAGTCCTTTCGCTTCTCCGAACCGCCTGATCCCGAGCTTTCCGAAATGGCGGATAGAGAAGCCTACGAGATCGCTCAGCGCACGCGCGAGATCCTCGCCGACTTCTGCGGGCAGCTGTGAGTCGTCGGCCGAGCGTCGTCTCGGTCCACCGCTCTCGGACGAATGTAGTGGCTCTTTCGCTACGAAAGAAGGAGGCCGGTCGACCTCGCATACGCTCGCGGACTGGATACGTTGACTTTCAACTCGAGCCAGGTACGGTTTCGTTCTCCCCATCCGGTCGAGCAATCGCCTAGCATTGGTGGTTGAACTGAAGGCTAATATCGTACTTAAATACCGTTTATTTCCGTAATTCGACGTATCCCCCTTCCCCCTCCGCTCAGCTGCGGCGTAGGTCCGAAGCAAGCTTCTCCCGCCGTTTGTTTCGTCCGGACGCTCCCCGGCTGACTTTTTATGGCTAACGTTCTTCTAGTCGACTCCGACGAGGTCGCCCAGCGCGCGATGAAAGGCTTCCTGCTGCGTGGCGATCATCGTTTCGCGGCTGCGAGTTCGGCCCATGAAGCGTGGGAGTTCATTCGTCAGGTGGTGAAGGTCGACGCGGTGATTTGCGAGCTGCGTTTGAAAGGGGATGATGGTTTGACGCTCATTCAGCGCTTGAAGAACGACCCCTTTTTCCGGGCCTTGCCGGTGATCGTCTACACCGCTCACGCGGACAAGGAGAGCGTGAAGCAGGTATTGAGTCTTCGCGTACAGAATTTTCTGCTGAAGCCCTATCGGGAGGAGGCGTTGCTGCCGGAGATCGGAAAGGCCGTGGCGGATCCGTGGATCGACCAGCTTTTCGTTTCGGACAAGGAGATTTGCGCCAAGCACAATGTGGGGATCGATCGAGTTCGCGCCAAAAAGGAGGAGTTGGTCTCGCTGCTCGGCAAGGTCAAGGAGATGCTGGCGGACTTGGCGAAGCGCGAGAAGAGCAAGGAAGCGAGCGAAGTGCTGCACAAGCTGGGCGGGCGGGCGTCGCTGCTGGGAGCCCGCGGCTTGCTGCGGGCGCTCAAGATTTTGGATACAAAGGCCCTCGCAGGGGATTGGGGGGATTTTGAAAAGGCTTTGGACCTGCTCTCGTTGGGGGCGAGATTGACGGAGTTGAATCTCAACCCCGATAGCATTCCGGAGGCGTTTCTCACCGAAGAGGAAATCAACAGCGAAAAGGAAGGCGAGGCGCGAGAGCGTTGGGCAACGGCCCACCGGGAAGGACGCTGTCCGATGGTCGGCTGGGATCAGCTCAAGCGCGAGCTCGACAAGCTAACCAGCTGTCCGATCGTAGACTCCATCGCGGCGGCGTATCAGATGGCGGCCAACGGGCATCCCACCTCCCTCAGCCCTTTGCTCGATCTGGTGCGCAAGGATCCTGGGCTGACCGCGGAGATCCTGGCTTCGGCGAACCGCATGAAGCGTTCCGAAGATGATGGCGATCCGGGCATCTTGGAGGAGCCGCGCATGGCCATCGGCTGGCTGGGGGAAAACCGCTTGGCGGCTCTTGGCGGAAATCTGGTGACGGTGGAGGAGCGCCTGATCCGTGTCCCGCCACTGTTCAACTGGCCCAACTTTCGACTCTTCCAGCTGGGAACGGCTCACATGGCCCGTTTCGTCTGCGAGCACCTGGAAATGGCTTCCTTTTCGGTTTCCGCCTACACCGCCGGCATGATCCACGATCTGGGCAAGCTGCTGTTGATGCGTCTGCACCCGTTCGCCTTCCCCGCGATCCACGAGCACGCCATCCGCGAAGGCCTGACCCTGGCCAAGGCGGAACGCCATTTTTTGGAGGTCAGCACTTACGAAATGGCGGCTTACTTCGCGGAGAAGCAGGACTTGCCCAGGCAGTATGTGAACGTGTTCCGCTGGATGGAGAAACCGGAGGAAGCTCCAGTGGACTCCGATCTCGTGGCGGTGGTCTCGCTGGCCCGTGACCTCTGCCGGCGCAACGAGGTGGGCTTCAACGGGGATACGCCGGAGGATGATGCCACGCCGCTGGAGGAGACCTCCGAATGGCAGGTTCTCAAGAACCGCGTCTACCTGAACTTCGATCTGAAGAGATTCGAGAAGCAGGCCCACAAAGAGTGTCTCGCGATCCGCCGCGAGCTGCGAGGCCTCTTCTCCCGTTAGGCGCCCATCGTTCGCTAGGGCGTTGGTTTAGGTTGAATTGCGGGCACGAGCGATTTGACTGCCGAAATGGTAAGCATCGGCACCCCATTTTCATCAACCGCCAAGAAGGCTCTGCTCTGCGGCTCGGGAGAGCTCGGCAAGGAAATCGCTCTCGAGCTGCAACGCTATGGCGTGGAAGTGATCGCGGCGGACGCCTACGAAAACGCCCCTGCCATGCAGGTGGCGACCCGGTCCCGGGTGTTTTCCATGCTCGATGCCGAAGCCTTGAGACAGGTGATCGAGGAGGAGCGTCCGGATTGGGTGATTCCCGAAGTCGAGGCCATCGCCACGGAGGTGTTGGTGGAAATGGAAGCCAAAGGGGTGACTCAGGTGGCGCCTACCGCCCTGGCCACTCAGCTCACCATGAATCGCGAAGGGATCCGTCGCTTGGCGGCGGAGGAGCTGGGGCTGAAGACCTCGCCCTATCGATTTGCCGCCAGCTTCGACCAGTTTGCGGCTGCCGTTGCGGAGATCGGCTTCCCCTGCGTGGTCAAGCCGATCATGAGCTCTTCGGGAAAAGGGCAGAGCGTTTTGCGGACCCAGGAGGAAATGCAAGCGGCATGGACCTACGCCCAGGAAGGAGGGCGCGCGGGCAAGGGAAAGGTGATCGTGGAGGGCTTCGTCGACTTCGACTATGAAATCACCCTGCTGACCCTGCGTCACTGCGGGGGCGCTCATTTCTGCGATCCTATCGGGCACGTGCAAAAAGATGGCGACTACCGCGAATCCTGGCAGCCGCAGCCCATGAGCCCGAAGGCCTTGGAAAACGCCAGGAACATCGCCGGCGCGGTGACCGAAGCCCTCGGTGGATATGGGATTTTCGGAGTCGAGCTGTTCGTCAAGGGAGATCAGGTCTACTTCAGCGAAGTGTCTCCACGGCCTCATGACACTGGCATGGT
This sequence comes from Pelagicoccus sp. SDUM812003, assembly GCF_031127815.1. Taxonomy (NCBI): domain Bacteria; kingdom Pseudomonadati; phylum Verrucomicrobiota; class Opitutia; order Puniceicoccales; family Pelagicoccaceae; genus Pelagicoccus; species Pelagicoccus sp. SDUM812003. The sequence continues at coordinate 513,835 of NZ_JARXHY010000001.1, forward strand.
GACGATGATTTCCCAGGATCTGTCCCAGTTCGCATTGCACGTCCGGGCGATTCTCGGTTTGCCGGTTCCGGCGATACGCCAGCTCGGTCCCAGCGCCTCCTCCGTAATCCTAGTGGAAGGGAAGTCGGGCAAACCAAGCTATGGAAACCTGGAAGAAGCCCTTCGAGAGCCGGACACTCAGCTTCGCCTCTTTGGAAAGCCGGGCGTTTCGGGAAAGCGCCGCATGGGGGTTTGCCTCGCTCGCGCCGACTCCGTGGAAGCGGCCCGAGCCAAGGCTGTCGCTGCTTCGTCCTCGGTGACGGTGGAGCTCTGAGCGGCGCTCCATCGGGGGCGGGGAAATGCGGAGCCGGACCCGCGAGCGTGAACGGGCGGCTTAGTCGAGATCGATCACGCGAACGCGCCCGTAGTGCTCCACGCTGATGCTGGTGCGCTCGATGCCGACGATTCGAGCCTCATCCAAACGGTCTCCGATGCCGACGATGCGATTGTTCACCTGAGCTTTGGGATCGTTGGCGCGGAAGAAGATCGCCCCCAGCCTGATCTCCGGGAATGGCGGCGGTGGCGGGGGTGGAGGTTCCACCGGCGGGGGCGGTTCCTCGATCGCTTCGGCGTCCAGCGATTGTCCCATTTCGAGAATCTCTTCCACAAGCTTGCCGCGGGAAACGGATTTGGCCAGGCCAGCCGTTTCTTCGGGGTCCGAAGATTCAGAGCCGGCCAGAGCTTGAGAAGCGTCCCGCTGGTCGGTTTTGGAAAATGTATTTATAAAATAGATACAAATCAGACTTACCAAAACCCCTGCTGCGAAGGCGAACAGGATGTTCTTCCCATAGCTTTGGGCTGATTCCAACCGTTCCTCTTCCACTTTCCTCAGGGCGGCCCGTGCCACGGCTTCCGAGAGCGCCGCGTGAGCTGCATGGGTCACCGGATCGGGAGCGGGCGGAGTGAGGTGGGTGGCTGCTGGCTTAGGTTCCACGGCTTGATCAGGTGGCTGACGAACGAGTTTCGCCTTGGGGCGCGGCGGTGGCTCCCCGATGGCGACCGCTTGCCACGCTTCCCAGCGGCCGACTTTTCCGATTTCCTCAAGGAATCCCTGGTTGGGCGCGGCGTCGACATGATGCGGGTTGCGCCGTTTGCGAACGATCGCGTTGGCCGCGTGGACTGCTGCCAGAGACGAGAAGCTCTCTCTGCAGCTATTGGCTGGACGGTGGTGCAAGGCGGCGGTTTCGCACAGCGATTCCGACAGTCCCCAACGGGCGAGCAGGTAGGCGCCTACCTCTGCGTGGTCGCATCCGATGGCTCGCGCTTCGGCCTGCCAAGGCGGGATCGATTCCTCCCGAGCCAGTCGCTGCGCTTCGTCGAACGCTTCGGTATCCAAATCCAGCAGAACAAGCTTGCCAATGTCGTGCAGGAGCCCGGCAGTGTAGGCTTCCTCCGCGGAGGCAGGATTGTCTGTCTCGAAAAGACTGATACGCCGGGCGGCGGTGGCCACTTCTATGCTATGGTGCCAGAGCTCGTTGAGCAGCGCCTTGTGGCGAGGGGAATGAGCTTGCCGGTCGAAGACCTGAGCGGCCAGCACGATGGTCTTCACGGTTTCGAATCCCAGGATAGATATGGCGTGCGGGATGTCCGAAACTTTCTGGTCGAAGCCGAAGTGAGAGGAGTTGACCGTTTCGAGGATTTTGGAGGAAAGGGCGAGATTGCTGCTGATCGAATCCGCGATTGACGACGTGTCGGCGTGAGGAGCGTTGAGAGCGGCCACCACCTTGAGGTAGAGAGGCGGAAGCGTCTCGAAGGCGGTTCGACTGCTGACCACCTCTTTCACCACTGGGTTTTCCAGCCACGAGTCGATCGCTAAGCATTTCTGGAATTCGAAGTGGAGGCGATCCTGCGGACATGGTCTGGGAAGGTAGCGGCACCCGCCTTCGAGCGCCGAGGTCAGCTGTTCCTTTTCGGATTCGCTTGCGGCGATGAAGGCATGCGCCATGGGAGCTCGATCGACGAGACGGGATAGGAGCTGCAGACCGTTTCCGCCTTGGAAGCCAAGTGACGCGACGATGATATCGGGTGCGCTCGTCTCGCAGCTTTCCAGAGCGTCCTCTTCCGAGCTGCAGAAAGCCATGGTCCAAGTGGAGTTCTTGGAGGAAAGGGCGTTTCGGTAGCGTTCGAGATGTTCGAGCTCGTGATCGATGATGAGCAAGTGGGCGCTCATGGCGTTAAGTGGGTCGTCTTTGTCACGACTTTGTCGGCGATGACTTGAGTCGATGCAGCCTATGAATTGAGCTGCCGAGGCGGGGAAGTGAACGCTTTTCCCGCAAGTCTCCGTATCTCGCGAGCGAATACGTAGGGCAGGTGAGGTGAATCACTCGCGTCCGTTGGCGGGTGGTTTCCTCAGTTCAGAGGTCTTAGCGATTCTTCTCAGACAGCCATTTCTGAGCGAGCTTCGGCAGGATCTCGCCAGCTCTCCCCTTGAAGAATTCGAAGCCTTCCGGGCAGGCGTCGATATCCATGGCGACCAGAACCTTTTCCGCGTCCGGGCGTGCGTAGCTCACGAGCCCCGCTGCCGGGTAGACGCTCAGGGAGGTGCCGACCACCAGCATGCGGCCCGCGGTGGAGACTTCCTCCAGAGCGAGCTCGTAGTTTTCCACGGCTTCTCCGAACCAGACGATATGAGGGCGGAGTCGGCCGCCTCGCGGACAGCGGTCGTCGAGGCTTAGTCCTTCGAGGGGGTAAGGGATTCGATAGGAAGGATCGAGTTCGCTTTTGGCTTCGCTCAGATTTCCGTGAAGGCGAATGACTCGAGATGAGCCAGCCCTCTCGTGAAGGTCGTCGACGTTCTGCGTAACGATCGCCACGTCAAAGGCGGTTTCCAGCTGGGCGATCGCGAGGTGAGCCGGATTGGGTTTCGCCTGCGCCGCTGCTTTCCTTCGCATGTTGTAGAAATCCAGCACCTTGGCTGGGTCTCTTTCCCATGCTTCCGGCGTAGCGACTTCCTCGATACGCATGCTTTCCCAGAGTCCGCCGGAGTCGCGAAAGGTTTTCAAACCGCTTTCGGCGCTGACGCCTGCTCCTGTGAATACGAGTATCTTCTCCTTCGCTCGCTGCATCATGTGGGAATCGTGTCTGGTTTTGGCGTCGATAGCGCGATCCGTTTGTCTCCGATATCAGAAAAGGCCGTTGTTGCAGACCTAAGCTGTCGTTGTTTTTTGGATATCTATTCGACCTCAACTTCGATGCCACCCACCCAGCTGGCAACCAGGTTGTACAGAAAGGCTCCGATTAGGCCGCAGACGAAACCGATCACGCCATAGAGCATTGGCGCAAAGATGAAGAATCCGACTCCCATGCCGAGCAGCATCGGCAAAGGGGCGGCGCTCTGTCCCGCGGGAGCGGCGCTGCTGGCGATGAACGAAAACAGAAGGAAAAAGGGGGCCATCACCAGAGGGAGGATGGCGTAGATGATGGCGAGGATTTTGGCCAGTTGCATGGGGGCGACTCTCTTGAGGCGTTTCTTCATTTTGATGGTCTGGAGGAGGGTTGAGGAGGGCTTCGGCCGGCCTAGCTGCGGCCTCGGCTCGGGGGGACGCTCGCGTTGTGAGGTTCCAAGGTCGGCGTGGTGCTGGCGCTTGGAACAGAGAGAACGATCGAGCTAAGTAGATGCTGCAGGTTGACTTGGTGTATGCAAGCGGGGAGTTAGGCTTAAAACGGGGCGCGTGCCTTCGAATGGCTTTTTGATCATAAAATGAGCTGTGCGGATCGGAAGGACAGCTGATTGAACAGGTTCAGGCGGGAAATCTCGATCGCTCAGAGACTTGCGATAGAGAGCTGCGAGGCGGGCTTGCGTCAGGAACCGTCGCTTGCTCGGAAGGTCACTGAAAGCAAGGGCTTGATTGGCGGCTTCCGCCTGTGGACGGCGCATGGGAGCTTAGCTGAAGCTGTCGAAACGCGGCCTTTAGTTGCCTCCCGCTCGTATCGAAGGAGCGCTTCGAGAGTCCGTTCACGGTTTCAGCCCCGAACACCCCAGAGATACCCAAACTACTAACATCGAGAAATGATGACGCTTCGTCTACCAGCGATCTTCGCTCTTTTCACCGCAATCTCAGTCGGCGCCTTGTCCAGCGCCCAAACGCCGAGCTTCACTCAAACCGCTTCCGTGCACGATCCGTCGGTGATCAAGGTGGGCGACCGCTTCTACGTCTTCGGCTCGCACGGAGCGTCCGCGTGGTCCACCGACCTGATGAACTGGACTCAAGTGGCTTCCAGCGTGAATCAGGGAAATCCTCGGCATTTCGACACGTTTCAGAGCGAGTTGTCTGAACTGATCCAGTGGACGAACGCCACCAGCCTTTGGGCTGCGGACGTCTATCAACTCGAGGATGGGAAATACTACTATTACTACAATGTCTGGACGAACCATCAGGGCTACCGTAGCTACATGGGTCTGGCGGTTTCGGACGAAATCGAAGGTCCCTACGAGGACTTGGGCGAGATTTTAAGGGGCGGGACTGGGGTGAGCGGTTTCGATCCGAGCGTCGACCCCAATACCATCGATCCCACGCTCTATCGCGACACGGAGGACAATCTCTGGATGGTCTACGGCTCTTATTCCGGCGGCATCTTCACCATGGAGATGGACGACCAGACGGGCTTTCAGAAGCCGAATCAAGGCTGGGGGACCTACCTGCTCGGCGGAGGGCACGACCAGATCGAGGGCCCGTTCATCGACTACAATGCGGAGACCGAAAAATACTACCTCTTTCTATCCTACGGCGGATTGGGAGCGAACGATGGCTACAACATGCGCGCCTTCCGCTCGGACAATCCCGATGGCCCTTTCTACGACCCGGCTGGCAATGACATGTCGCAAGTGACGGGCCCGTTCGCGGATTACGGTCTTAAGCTTGCTGGAAACTGGCGGTTCACGCCCGTAGAAGGCGAACCTGCTCAGACGGTGACAGGCTACCGCTCGCCGGGACACAACTCGGTGATCAAGGATCCGGCCACCGGCAAGTGGTTTAACATTTTCCACTCCCGCTTCGAGGGACGCGGCGAGCTGCATGAGATCCGCGTCCATCAGATGTTTTTCAACGAGGACGGATGGCCGGTGATGGCTCCGCACCGCTTCGCGGGCGAAACGCAAGGCAGCTACACCGCGGCGGAGATTTCGGGAGCCTACAAGGTGCTCAACCACGGAAAGGACATCACTGGAACCATGAAGACTTCCGAGGTCGTCGGTCTGCAGGAAAGCGGATCCCTCGCAGGCGCCGATGGAAGCTGGGAAATGGTGGATGACAAAAACATCCGCATCAGCATGAACGGCACGCTCTTCAAGGGCGTGGTCAGCGAGATGTGGGACAACGAAAATCAGCGATGGGTAAACGCGTTCACCGCGATTTCGCAGAACGGCGAGTCGCTTTGGGGCAGCGAAGTCGCGGTCGCGGCTCGGACTGGCGATGTGCCGTCTCCCGAGCTGGAAGCGGTCGGAAACCGGGTCGTGGATGTGAGCGAATCGCTTTCCCTGACCTTGACGAACCTGGCTCCCGTGGGGGACCTCGAGCTCTCCTACGAAGTGGAGCAAGGCCCGGAAGGGTTGACTGTCGATAGCGAAACGGGGCAAGTCTCTTGGCAGCCGATCGCGTCTCAAGCGGGTAACGTTTTCGAGGTGCGCATTCAGATCTACGACTTTTATGAACCGAATCTGTCAGACGAGGTTGCCTTCTACGTCTACGTTTCCGACTCCCAAGGCAGCTCGCCGATCGACGATTGGCGTACGGAAAACTTCGGAGAAAATCCGGCGGAGGGCGTGGCGGGCAACGGTGACGATCCGGACCAGGATGGACGCCCGAATCTCGTGGAGTACGCGCTGGGAACGGATCCCATGGCGCCGGATGTCGATACCGCGTCCGACGTTGAGCTGGTGGGCGACAAACTGGTTTGGACCTTCAGCCGCACAGCGGATCCCGCCCTGCAGTTTGAGGTGAGGGCGCGTTCGTCCCTCGTCGGGGCCGAATCGGAAGTGATCTGGTCAAGCATGGGAAGCGCGAACCTCGAAGGCGACGCCCAAGTAGAGGTCGATGTGCCAGCCGGCTCCGAAGGGCAGGTCTTCCTCGAGCTGACGGTCGATGCGTTCGAGTGATTTTTAGGTAGTTGATCCGCGAATACGGCGAAATGCTCGTTTTCGCGTTGATTGGGGCAGCGGCGCCTGATGCTTGGAGACGAGCCAGGCGCCGCTTCTTTTTTGGGGGAGTGCTGGAGATGCCATTTTCGACTCCTGACAAATTGCGAAAAATGTGAATGCTAGAGACATGAGGCGCATGTTTGTAGCGATCGATTTGCCTGAGTCCGTGAAGGCGTTCCTGACGCAGCTCAGAGATGATGGGCTGAAGGGGATCCGTTGGGTGCGCCCCGAGAATCAGCACCTGACCATGCGTTTTCTCGGGGACATCGACGAGGAAGCGGAAAAGCGCTTGCGGGCGGAGCTGAGCTCGGTGTCCGTTTCCCGTTTCACCCTGCCAATTGGCGGGTTCGGCACTTTTCCCGGCAAAGGCGATCCCAAGGTCCTTTGGATCGGCGTTGGCTCGGCTCATCCATTGCTCTTTCAGCTTAGACAGCGCATCGACGACGCGGTCCTGAAGGCTGGAATCGATTGCGAAATGCGCGACTTCGTCCCCCATGTGACGCTGGGCCGTTGCTCGTCTGTATCCAGAGCATCGTTACGAGATCTAAAGAAACGGGTAGAATCCGCCGACTCTCCAGTGTTTGCGGTCAAAACGTTCTCGCTTTTCGAAAGTCGACCCAGTCCGATCGGTTCTCGCTACGAGATCGTAGATGCGTGGGACCTTCGTTAGAGACTCTGTTTCACTTCAGCACCATGAGGGCAAGGCTTGCCAAGGGAAGGATGCTCGCTGCGGCACCAGCGATGGACCAGCGACGGGCAAGCCGCCAAAACTCGTCGGGAATGGTGGCTTCGTCATGAAACGCCTTCGCTAGTCGCGCTTGTTTCATCTGTAGTGGTAGAAGCGCTACAAGCCAGATGACGCCGGAAAGAGCGAAAAGAATGTAGGCCCAGAGAAACCAGTTTTCCTGCCAAAGGCCGGGAAGTTGGGCTGCCATGGCGTGTCCCGTTGCTAGGAGAAGGGTGATGCCACCGCCAGTGAAGACCACATCGGTCCGCGTGATCAGCTTCTGTGACCAGGCCACGATGGCCGGATGGCGCGTGCGTTCCGCGAAGGCTCGCCAGAACGGCGTGACGAGATTGTTTCCGATAAAGAGACAAGCCCCTAGAATGTGCAGGAGCTTCAGAGTTTGGTAGTCCATGTCGAGTTGGTTTCCTAGTTTGTAAAAGCCATGTAGCAGGTGGCGAAGAGCTCCTCGGGATCGATCGAATCCAAGTCCTCTTCCTTTATAAGCCCCTCGATGAGCAGGGTAGAAAAACCGTGCACAAAGGACCACGCCGCCAGGGCCAGGGGGCGGGTGGGCTTTTTAGGATCGATCAGCTTGCCCAGCTTCGCTCGCTCGATGCTGTCGACGAGTCTCTCGAATGCGGCGTCGCCAGCGCTCTGCAGCGACGGGCCGCGCTTGTCCGCAGGAATGTGTCCGGAGAACATGAGACGAAGGTGGTCTGGGTGAGTCGTAGCGAAGCGCAGGTAGCCTTGGCCGAGGCCTAGAAGTGGAGGCGTTTCGCCGAGCTCGCGCAGCGCTCGGTCCAACTCCCGGTTCAAGGTGTGGAAGCCCTGTTCCGCGATGGAGCAGATCAAGTCGAAGGTGTCGTTGAAATGTCGATACGGAGCGGCTGGACTGACGCCAGCTTTTCGGGCCACCGCCCGCAAGGTCAGCGCAGCCAAGCCGCCATCACGTAGGATCTCCAGCCCTGTGGCGATCAGCGTTTCCTTCAGGTTTCCATGATGATAAGCGGCCATTGCGATGTGAACACTGTTAACATAGAGTTCACTGTCAATGCGGAAAGCCTGGTCGCTTGGTTTATGGGGCGGGGGCGGCTAGCGGCGAGCCTGAGTTTCGGGGGGGCGCTGCGAGCGGGTTCAGCGGAACTGGCCGACCGATTCCATGTACTCGTAGTCGTTTTCCGCAAGTCGTTGGCAGAGGCTTTCCTTGTCGATGGAGTGGCTTTTGCAGAGCTCTTCCAGCGAGCCGTATTCGTTGCGAAGGGCGGTGTTCACTACCCCAACCAGAAGGTCCGGATCCATACGTTCGATGTTGTTCCAATCCATGCCGCGAAAGTTTGGAATTGCGCATCGATCGGCAAGTTTGAATTGCGGTCGGTTCGGGAAATCTAGCTTTGATTCGGCTGGCCCGTGGGCTTTGTTCATTGAAAATATGTAGCCTATATGGTCTTGTTTTTGTGAACACGCGACCCTAGCGTCCGCACTCATGAGGGTGGTGAGATGCGACAAGTACGGACCTGCGGCAGAAGCGCTGAAGGTGGCGGAAATGGAGAAACCTCAGCCGAAAGCGGGCGAGGTTTTGGTGAAACTGAAAGCGACTTCCGCGACATCGGGCGACTGCCGTATCCGTGGTTTGAATGTGCCGTCGGGATTCGGGATGATGATGCGATTGATGCTGGGATTTCGAGGCCCGCGGCAGCCCATTCTTGGGTTGAATTTTTCGGGAGTCGTGGAGGCGTTAGGGCAAGGCGCGCGCGCATTCGAGGTCGGAGACGAAGTGTTCGGGTCGACTGAAATGCGCATGGGCTGCTACGCGGAGTATGTCAGCGTGCCAGTGGAGATGGCGGTGGCTAAAAAGCCGAAATCGGTGAGCTTCGAGGAAGCGGCCGTGTTTCCGTTTGGGGCAATGACGGCGTTGTCGTTTCTCAGAGATAAAGCGAAATTGCAGCCGAGTCAGTCGATCCTGATCTATGGAGCTTCTGGGGCGGTCGGGGCCGCGTCGGTGCAGCTGGCGAAACAGATGGGAGCGAGGGTGACGGGTGTCTGCAGCTCGGCGAATCAGGGGTTGGTAGCGTCGCTTGGCGCCGATGCTGTATTGGATTATCGAGTACAGGATATGTCGCAGCTCGAGCGGGAATTCGACGTCGTATTCGACACGGTGGGCATGCTTGGTTTGGCGAATGGCATTCGGTTGACCCGCCGCGGCGGGGTGTGTCTTTTCGCGGTAGCTGGCGTGCCAGACCTTTTTCGAATCCTTTGGAAAACCATGACCAGCGGTCGAAAAGTGAGCGGCGGTGTGGCGACGGAGAAAAAGGATGATTTAGAGTATCTGCTTGGATTTCTTTCGAGGGGGCTTCTGTTGCCGGTAATCGATCGAAGCTATCGGCTGGAAGAAATGGTAGAGGCTCACGAGTACGTCGAGAGAGGTCGCAAGAAGGGAAATGTCGCGATTTTAGTCGATTGAGCGCGCCGGGTCGCGCCTGCGCTATCCTGCGGCGAGGCCGTAGATGCGGCGTGCCCGGCGGTCACGCCCTACCTGGAGGGGCTGCTCCAAAGCTGATGCGGCGTGCCCGGCGGTCACGCCCTACCTGGGAGCTGTTTTAGAAGTTCGCTGAATCGATTGTTTGAATACTGCCGGGTTGGCCGCGCAGTTCGATGGTTTGGCCAGCGTAGCGAACGACGATGCTTGGGGGGCTGTTGTCTCCGAAGACGATTTCCGCTGACGCGAGCTCCCCATCCTTCCAGTTCATGGTGATGGTGAAATCTCCCCGTGCCCGAAGTCCGGATACGGAACCGGTCGCCCAAGCTTCTGGCAGAGCGGGTAGGAGCCTGATCTCGTCGTTGTGGCTGTGCAGCAGCATTTCCGCAATGGCGGCGGTGGCGCCGAAGTTGCCATCGATCTGGAAGGGCGGGTGCATGTCGAAGAGATTGCCGACAGTGGATTGTCGGAGGATTTCGATGAGGTGATGGTAGGCGGTTTCCGCTTCCGAGAGGCGAGCGTACATGCCGATGGTCCAGGCTCGACTCCAGCCGGTGGCGGCTCCGCCTTTGGCGATGCGTTCCTCGATTACCTTTTCGACGGCGCTGCGCATTTCGGGATCTGTATCCAAATTTATCTGATTGCCTGGGTAGGCTCCGAGCACGTGGGATATGTGGCGATGGGCTGGCTCTTTTTCCTCGAAGGGCAGGCGCCATTCCATGAGACGTCCGTCGTTTGCGATGCGAGGACGATAGACCTTTGGTAGTTTCGACGCGATTTCTTGAGCGAAGGCATCGTCCTGTTTGCCGAGAGCTTCGGCGGCTTCGAGGTAGTCGCTGAACACTTGCAGAACCATGTATTGGTCGAAGCTGTTGCCAGCGGAAAAGGCGGCGGATTGGGCCTCGCCGTTTTCGTCGGTGTAGAGAAAGGAGTTTTCGGGCGAGCAGGCGGGGCGGGCCATGAGCTGTCCGTCCTCGGGGCCGGGGATCAGCCAGGAATCGACGAACTCCACGGAGGCGGTGAGCAGGTCCCAGTGCTCGGCGAGAAAGTCGGTGTCCTGGGTGAAGCGAAACTGCTCGAGGATGTGAAGCGTCATCCATTGTCCGCCGAAGAAGGAGCCGCCCCAGTAGCTGCGGCTGGACATCATGTGAGCGTTGGCCCAGATGTCGGAGGCGTGGCCCATGCCCCAGCCTTTCATGCCGAGGCGTTTCGCCATTTCGCGTCCTTTGGGCTGGTAGTAGCGGATGAGGTCGAAGAACGGCTGGTGCAGTTCGGAGAGATTGGTGGTCTCCGCGTGCCAGTAGTTCATCTGGATGTTGATGTTCAGATGGAAATCGGAACTCCAAGGGGCCCATTCGTGGGGATTCCAGATGCCTTGCAGGTTAGCCGGGAAGGTGCCGGGACGAGAGGATGCGATGAGCAGGTAGCGTCCGAACTGGAAGTAGGTTTCGATCAAGTCGGGATCGTCGGTATTTCCGTCTTGGATACGTTTGAGGCGTTCGGGCGTGGTGAGACTCGCGATTTCGGGAGCGGTTTCCCCGAGGTCGATAGTGACGCGATCGAAGTAGGTTCTGTGGTCGGCGATGGCGGTTTGACGAAGCGTGGCCAGGCTGTTTTCCGCTGTATCGAGTTTTTGGATGTTGGCGGATTGCCAGCCATCGGAGAGCATCGTGCCGCTTCGGTGAAGGTCGAAGTTTGTGGCGGCGGAAAGGAGAAGGGTGTGGGATCGACGGGCGGGAGCGAGCAGGGTGTCGTTTTCGGCGTTTGCCGACTCCGCGAAGCGGAAGCGTCCCTGGTAGCGGGTGCGATCCGGGTGCTCGCCGTCGCTGATGCCGTCTAGGACAAGGTCGCCGTCCTCGACCCGTCCGTCTTCGATACTGAGGCGGAGTCCGATCGGGGAGGTCGCTGTGATCTCGACCACGAGCAGGTCGAGCGGGGCGGAGGCGTAGACGCGTTGGGTGACTTGGTTTCCGTCGCTGAGCGTGTGGGTCGTGGAAGCGATGCCGGTCTGAAGCTCGAGCTGGCGGTTTGTGGATTCGAGGGAGGCGTCGGTCAGGTAGTCGAGCTGCAGCCAGCCGAGGTATTGATAGCTATAGGGATCGGCGGGTTTTTGCAGTTTGGTTTCGAAGACCCGGTCCGCTTCGGCGTACTTGCCGGCGGCCTCCAGCTCGCGAATGGTCTCCAGGTGCTTGAAGCTATCCTTCGGCATGCGCAGGTCCGGACCGCGGTGCCAGATGGTCTCCTCGTTGAGCAGGATCTTCTCGGTGGGGAACTGGCTGAACGGCATGGCCCCGAGGCGTCCGTTCCCGACCGGATAGGCGTCTGTCCACTCGACGGCAGCTTGGTCGTCGCGAATGGTTTGGGCCTCGAGAAGGAGGGGGGCTGTGAGGGCGATGGCAGCGATTGCAAAGAAGGGTTTTAGAGGTGACACGATAGAAGACGGTAGCTGTGGCGCCGATTCCCGCAAGGGTAACGAGCTGTCAATTTCTGGCAGGCATCTGGCAGAAATTGAGGCGCAAGGGTGATCAAAACGGATCGAAGCGTTGGGATCGGGGGGCGTGGGCATGGCCCATGCTGCTCTCTGTCGACTTTCACTTCTCAAATTTGTGGGGCGAGCGAGGAGCGAAAGCCGCTTTTTTAACCTACATAAATCGATCTAATACAATGAGTTTACGTCCCTTGGGAATCGCCAGAGAAATCATCGACAACACCGGCCTGGAGGTCACCTACGCCTACGACGACCTGCTGTTCGTGGAGCACAATCCCTTCATCGTGCAGTTCGATGATGACAACCTTTCCAACCTGAAGCTGTTCTTCAACGTGGAATGCGAGGAGGAGACCGCCACGCAGCTGGAGATCAAGCTCCGTCAGGCCGCTTCCGAGCGCAAGTTCACTATCGCCAACGAAGGCAAGTACGAGCTGGTGAGCGAGGAAGGGGCGAAGGAATTTCAGGTCCGCTATTTGAGCTAGGCTCTTCTCATGACGGAAGGCTTGCAATCGAAACGAGTCCTGTCGCGATAGCGCGGTGCCAATGGTCAACGTAGTCTCCCTTCTGGGGATCGCTCTCGCGGTTTCCGTCGCGTTTCCCTGCTGGGCGTCGACGGATCGATTTGTCGCCAGCTGGAGCGAAGATCTCGACGTTTATCGCGGCCAGCTCGAATCGAATCACATCGACCTCTACCACAGGCTGAGCGAGGAAGCCTTCGTTCAGCGCGTCGAAGCGATTCGCGAGCGGCTCCCGGAGCTCAGTCGCTTCGAGGTCATCGTGGAACTGATGCGACTGACGAGCGACATCGGCGACAGCCATACCGCCCTCCCATTGTGGGAGATTTCGCTCGATCGGTATCCGTTTGATCTATACGAGTTCGAGGGCGAGTTTCGAATAACTCGGGTGGACAAACGCTACGAGTCGCTACTGGGGGCGAAGCTATTGCGTATCGAGGAAACGGATATCGCCGAAGCGGCTGAGCTGTTCGCGGATATCGTGCCATTCGCCGATAACGCCCAGTCTCGACGGAGTCGCGTGGCGAGTTATTTGACAAGCAGCGAGCTGCTGCAGGGACTCGGCATTTGCGAGCAGGCGACGCGGGCTCGCTTCGTGTTTGAGCTCGAAGGCGGCGCGCTTCGAACGATCGTCCTTCAGGCGGATGCGAATGAAGAAAGCGAGTACGTGGCCTATCGGCTCGCCTCTCCGGATCTGACGCCCCCAGAAGGTACGAAGGATCGGGATCTTTGGTTCAAGACCATGGAAGATGGGCGCACGGTTTACCTGCGATTCCATCGATATCGATCGATGGAGGAGATGGAATCGTTTTCGCGCCGCTTGTACATGCATGTCTCCGATGGCGGTATCCAGAATGTGGTGATCGACTTGAGAGGCAACTACGGTGGCGACCTTTTCGCGGGATTGAAGATTGCTCAATACCTCAACTACATCGACACCATCGATTGGCTGTCAGGCGTTTACGTTCTTACCGATCGTCAGACCTTTTCCGCCTCCATGGTGAACGCGGTGCAGTTTCGGCAGATTCTCAACGCTCGGATAGTGGGCGAACCCTCGGGGGCGCGTCCGGTGGGCTATCAGGACATGGGGCAGATCTATTTGCCGAACTCCAAGCTGGGGGTCTGCTACTCGAAGCGGCTGTTCCGACTTCAGCTCGACGATACCGAATTCGTGCAGCCGGACCTGGTGATCGAGCCGAGCTGGGAACGCTATAGCGACGGGGTGGACGAAGCGGCCCTCGTCGTTTTCCAAGCCTTGGCTCGCAAGGGCGAGCGGTGAGCTCGGCTCAGCAAGGCTCCTGTCGCTTCTCGAATCCGGTCTCTCGGGAGGCGTTTCTGATGGAGACGATCTCGTCGGCTGGGATGCCGATGGACTCGAGAAAGTCCTGGTGCGCTTCGGGAGAGGCCGCTTCGAAGGTTTGGTGCCAGCGACGCATATCGTCTTCGCTAAGACCGGACGCGCCCATCAGCTCGACCCAACGTTCCTTGTCCATGTAGCGCGTCGCTCGAAAGCGCGACGAGCTTTTGAGCATGGATACGATTTTCGCCTGTTGCTGGCGCAGGTCTTTGATCTCGCGATTGATTTCGGTGAGTCGGGCGTTTAGGGCCCGCGTGACGCGGCTGGGCGGATCGCTGAGCAGTTCCTTGATTCGTTCAAGCGAGAGCCCGGCCTGACGGTAGTCGCAGATGCGCTCCAGTCGTTCGGCTGCTGATTGGTCGTATAGACGATAGTTTGCCGCTGTGCGGGCGCTTGGGGGAAGGAGATCGATCTCGTCGTAGTAGAGCAAGGCGCTACGAGACAGGCGGTGGCGCAGGGCGAGTTCGCGAATGGTGTACATGGCTGGAGGAGGATGGAGTTGAATAGGATTGCTCCGGAGGGCGCCCGGAGCAATCCCGAGGTGGCGGTTTCTAGAGTCGGCGTATGCGCTCGATCTCTTTGTCCTCGATTCGGAGGAACTTCAAGAATCCCAGATGGGAGTCAGGAAACCGTTGCTCCATCTGTCGATGAAGCGATTCCATCTGCTGCTCGGTGATGCCGCAGTTCTGCAGGATTTCGACGAAGTCGTCTTTACTCATTGGTTTGCTCATAGCTGTTTTCGGTTCAGTGTTTCGACGCTTTCGTGTCCGACGTCGATCCGGCCACTGTGCGCTATGAGGCCGTAGTCAGGTCTAGCGGAAAGTTCGGTTTTTTCGATGGGCCCGATTCGAGCGTTCCTCTTCGGGCCGCCGACGTTGCGCTGTCGGTTGACGATCGGCGGACTGTGGGCGAGGGTGATCAAGTAAACGACGGTTTTGTCGTATCCAAGACATGAGCGCCACAGCGAGCTATTCCGAGAAGCTTAACCTTATTTTCGAGGAGATAACGGGAGACGCCTCGGGTGAGGACATTTTTGAGAACAAAGCCGCGTCGGTCCGCCGTGGCTGGGTGAACGCCCGGACGCGTGTTCTGGCCATCGTGGAGGCGAACCTCCTCCTGGATACTCAAGGCATGAAGCGCTTCAGCGAGCGCCTGATGAAGGAGCTTCCCGAGTACAACGGGACGCGGGTTGCAATCGTCACCAGAGGAGTCGGGGCCACAGCGGGTTCGCAGAAGGTGGCCTCTGACGTTTCCGCGACGCAGTCGGTGGCGGTCTTTTCCACCCTCAACAACGCCGTGTTCTTCCTCCGCCTCGATCTTAAGGAGCTGCTGGAAGAGCTTCCGGCAGTGGGAAACTGGACTGGCAAATACTTGGAATAGTCATGCGGTGGCGGAGGGAAACGAGGGGCATGGCCCAGGACAGGCACTGGCGTCGACGCTTGGCGCGAAACCGGCTGGCGGAGAAGCGATGAATTGGGAGCAGTGGCTCGAGAGGATCCCGTACAACATCCTCATCAACATCTTGGTTGTGGTGGTTGCTGCGGCGGTTCTGAACCTGGTGGCGCGTCGTTTGTTCGAGCGCAACTTGAGGAAGGCCATGAACAGCGAACGGCGCACCGGCATCGCCTTCCTGCGCAACGCGGTGACGGCCACCATTTTCGTTTTGGCCACGGTGGCGGTGGTGTACAGCATCCCTGCGGTTCGGTCGCTCGCGGTGGGCTTCTTCGCGGGCGCCAGCATCTTGGCGGCGATCATCGGCTTCGCCTCGCAAAAAGCGTTTTCCAACATCGTGAGCGGCATTTTCATCGTGCTCTTCAAGCCCTTTCGAGTGGACGACATCATCAAGATCGGCGGGGAGATCGGTACCATCGAGGACATCACCTTGCGGCACACGGTGATTCGAGCCCTGGAGAACAAGCGCTTGATCTACCCGAATTCGGTGATCGATACCGAAGCGATCATCAACTGGTCCATTCGCGACGAGAAGGCTCAGAAGTTCATGTTCATCAGCATCGACTTCGAGTCGGATCTGGAGCGAGCGGAGAAAATCATCGTCGAGGTGTCGCGCGCCCACAAGGACTTGCTCGATCTCCGTACGGACGAGGAAGTGGCGGAAGGGGTCCCGCTGGTTGACGTGCAGCTGCTCGATTTCAATGGCAGCATGGTCAACTATCGCGTGCCGTTGTGGGCCAGGGACCTGCCGACTGCGATGCGCATGACTTGGGAGGTGCAGCGCGAAGTGAAGCGGCGCTTCGACCAGGAAGGCATTCACCTGGGACGTCCTTCGCAGGTGAACTATCAGGCCGGAAGCGTGGGAAAAAGTCGCCAGATCGTGGATACCGAGAAGGAGTCCTGAATCCCTGACCCCGGAGAGCGATCAGTGGGGCGGGCGTCCGGTTCGATCGAGCGGCCGCCGCGATCGGATCCCTGGGGCGAGAAAACGCTTGGGCGAAAGGGTGCTCTGAGCTATGGCCCTGTTGTGAAAAGAGAGCCTTTGATTCGACTGCTGGAGGAATACCGTTCGCGATGGAGCGAGGAGAGCGCGACTTGCGAGCGGTTTCTGGAATTCGTCCGGCGGCGGGAGGACTGTTTCGAGCGCAGCTGCCTTGAGGGGCATGTCACGGGGTCGGCCTGGCTTGTCAACGGGGCCGGTACCCATGTTTTGCTTACGCATCACCGCAAACTTGGGCAGTGGTTCCAGCTGGGCGGTCATGCGGATGGCGAAGCGGATGTGACCCAGGTGGCGTTGAGCGAGGCTCGGGAGGAGTCCGGATTGCCGGACTTGCAGCTCGAGAACGGGCGTGTCTTCGATCTCGACATCCACCTCATCCCGGAGCGAAAAGGAGTGCCGTCGCACTACCACTACGACCTTCGCTTCGTGGTCCGATCGACAGGCTCGGAAGCGTTTCAGGTCAGCGCGGAGTCGCTGGAGCTGGCCTGGGTGGAGGTTGAAGGGATCTCCGCCTACACCCGCGAGGAATCCATGCTGCGCATGGCTAGGAAATGGCTGCAAGCTCGGTAGCGGCGGCTGGCGGAGGACTGGCTAGTCCCCGTGCTCCGCGTTCGTGGGATAGATCGGTAGCTTCCAGTCCCAGAGCAAGGCTCCGGCGCGAAGCGTGAAGGTGGCTGCCATGGCGGCGAGAGTGGCCCATTGCTGGCTCCAGGGCTGCAGGGTCACGAACACCGCGCAGCCTGCGATGGAGGCGGTGGCGTAGAGGCGTTGCTGGTTGAGCACCATCGGTTGGCGTCCAGCGAGAAGGTCGCGGATCAATCCGCCCGCCACGCTGGTGAGCGTGCCCATGAGGATGGCCACCGCGGCAGTCTGGCCGTTTTCCAAGGCCTTGGCCGTCCCCATCACCGTGAAGGCGGACAATCCCAGGGCGTCGGACCATAGGATGGTGCCGCGCGGGATGTGGCGTGTGATGCGAGCGGCGATCAGAGCGCCTGCCCAGGTGCCGAGTATCAGGTACAGGTAGAGCGGGTTCGGAAGCCAGAAAACGGGCACGCCGAGGATGAGATCGCGCAGGGTGCCGCCGCCCACCGCAGTGACGAAGGCGAGGACGAGCGCTCCGAAGAGATCGAGGTTGTTTCGCCCCGCGGCGAAGACTCCGGTGAGGGCGAAGACGATGGTGCCGAAGATGTCGAGAGCGTGCAGCATGATGGAAGCCGCTCAATCGACATCACTCCGCGACGATTGTCGATTTTATCATTCCTCTGAAAACGGGATTTTCCGTCCCGTCGCGACCGCTTCGCACGACGAGCCGCGCTTGGCTGCGATCAGCTATTGGACTTGAGAAAGCTCAGGTAGGGGGAAACGAAGCGCTCGAAGGCCTCGATGTGCGGCAGGTGACCGATGCCCTCGAGCTCCACTAGTTCCGAGTTGCGGATGGCCTCGTGGGTCGCCTGCCCGAGTTCGGGATAGTTGCCGAGTCGAGCCTTGGTCTTCGGGTCCACCATGTCCTTGCCGAGGGCGGTGCGGTCTCGTTGCCCGATGATGAGCAGAGTTGGAACCTCGATCTTGGGAAACTCGTAGACGACAGGCTGGGCGTAAATCATGTCGTAGGTAAGGGCCTGATTCCAAGCCATGCGAGGGTAGTTCGGACTGTCGAGGTATGCCGCAAGCTGTTCAACCCATGGGTCGTAGGCATCTTTCCATTTTCCGTCGTAGTATGAAGAAAGCTGATACTCCTTTATCTTTTCCTTGGTCTTACCTAGCTCTCTCTCGTACCACTCGTCGATAGGACGGTAGGGGACGCCATCGGCTTTCCAGTCCTCTAGACCGATTGGGTTTAGCAAGGTGAGCGTGTCAGTGGACTCCGGATACATCAGTGCGAAGCGCCTGGCGATCATTCCACCCATGGAGTGGCCGAGTACGTGAACGGACTCGATTTTCAGCTCCTCCAGCAATCGCTTGGTGTTGAGAGCGAGCTGGTGAAAACTGTAAGCGTAGTTCTGCGGTTTGCTGGATTTTCCGAAGCCGACCTGATCGGGCATCACCACGCGATAGCCCTGCTCGACGAGGGCCTTGGCGGTCTCTTCGAAGTAGGATCCGGAGAAGTTCTTTCCGTGCAGGAGCAGCACGCTCTCTCCCCGTTCCCTCGCGTCTGGTTCCTGGTCCATGTAGACCATTTCCAGCTGCTGGCGTTGGCTTTCGAACACGAATACGCGCTCGGGAAATGGATACGGATAGCCTTCGAGCCTAATTCCTTGAGCGTGAGCCAAAGCGGTCGCGCCGAGGGCGAGTAGAACGCAGGCAAGTGGGCTAATGATGTTGGGTTTGCGCAATCGGTTCAGGCGATTCATGGCGTCGGGTTTTGAAGGCGTAAAACGGGAGGCGTGCGCGGGCCACGCATCACCACGGACTGATGGGTAAGGGAGAATGAATGGCTTAGCAGCTAGCTTCTGAACTGTGCCTTTACGCTGGGGCGTTTCAGACCCAGCAAAGCCATGACGCCGATCGTGCTGCCGATGGGGAAGTAGAACAGGTTCGCGATCGACACCTTGCGCACGAAGGACAGGCTTTTGCCTTTCAAGGCTTTGAATCCAGCGACGATGGTGAAAATGCCCAGTATCCAGCCAAGGACTACCTGGGTGAGCAATCCGATCGCTACTAGACCGCGAGGCGAGAACTCGAAGACGTCCGCTAGCCATCCAAAGGACGCGAAGCCTTCGGCCTGAGGATTCATTTGATTTTCATGGCTGGCTGCGACGAACGCGGAGAACGCGCTCATCAGCACGTACATGGCGCCCACGTAGATGAGCGTGCAGCCCGCCACCGCGAGGTACCCGCGCGAAGATCTGTTCCTTTGATCCGTTGCTTCTGATTGTTCCATGTTGGTCTGCTCTTTCATGAAAGCTCTAATGCAGGGCATGCGCCATGCTAATGGCCTCGGTTTCCACCTTGGATGCAAGTGACGATTGGCAAGAGGCTTAGGATGGAAAGCTCTCTATGGGGCAGCGTTTTAGCGGGTTTGCTGGAGGTTGCAAAATGCAGCTGTTTAGGCTCGGGATTGCAGGGAGCGGCGCGCCTCGATGGAGCTGAAAGTGGCGGCATTGAGGGGCGGCGCGCGTAGGGTCGCCTTGGCGAACAAGACGACCCCGTTTTCGTTGATTCTTACTTCGAGCGGTTTCCGCGGCTGAGCTAGCGGGCTAGGAAATCTCGAATGGATTGGCGGAGAAACCCCAGTCTGCCAGCGTCGCCTTTGAGTGTTGCGGAGAGGTAGTTCTTGGTCTGCTCGAAGGTGATGTGCGGAGGAATGGTGGGAACCTCGGGATCGGTGAGGGCGTCGATAACGAACGGACGATCCGCCTGCAGCGCCTCGTCCCAGATCTCGCCTATTTGGTCCGGGTTGTCGGTACGACGGCCCGCGAGACCAAGGTCGCGGGCGAACTTCGCGTAGTCCATATCGGGGATCTTTTGCGAAGCTTCGAATTTCGGGTCGCCCTCCATGGCTCGCATCTCCCATGTCACTTGGGCGAGGTCCTGATTGTTCAAGACCAGGATGACCAGCCGAGGATCGTCCCAGCTTTGCCAGTACTTGGAAATCGTAATGAGATTTGTGATACCGAGCATTTGCATGGCTCCGTCTCCGATCAGGGCGAAGGGCACGCGGTCCGGGTATGCCATCTTCGCTGCGATAGCGTAGGGAACGGCGGGGCACATGGATGCCAGCTTGCCTGATAGGGACGCCTTCATCCCCTCGCGAATCTTGATATCGCGAGCGAACCAGTTGGCGGCGGTGCCGGAGTCAGCGCAGAGAATCGCCTTGTCGGGCAGACGGGAGGAGAGCTCCCAGAAAACGCGCTGCGGATTGATCGGATTGGCTTTCTGGTGGGCCCGCTCCTCCAGTTTCTTCCACCAATCAGCCACGTTGGCTTCGATGCCTTCTCGCCACTCGTCGCGTTTCTTTGTTTCCAGCAGGGGCAGCAGCTCGGCGAGCGTGCTTTTCGCATCGCCGGTGAGGTTCTTCTCCATCGGGTAGAAGACGGATTGCGACTTTCCTTGGATGTCGATCTGCACCCCGCGCGCCTGCCCGTTATCTGGCAGAAACTCCGTGTAAGGAAACGAGGTGCCGACCATGAGCAAGGTGTCGCACTCCTTCATCATCTTGGCGCTAGGTTCCGTACCCAATAGGCCGATACAACCGGTCACGAAAGGGCGATCGTCCGGCAGAACCGCCTTGCCCAGCAGGGCTTTGGCGACGCCGGCTTGCAGTTTTTCCGCGACCTGCTCGAGCTCTTTGCTCGCTTCCAAGCAGCCCGCGCCGGCGAGAATGGCGACGCGCTTGCCGGAGTTGAGGATCTCCGCGGCGATGGCCAGGTCCGACTTTTGCGGAATCACCTTGGGCCGAGCGTAGCCGGTGGCCGATCGGGCCACGTCGTGCGCGGGTTCGATCTCGCTCGGCATATCGAGGGTTTGCACGTCGCTCGGCAAGATCACAGTGCACACGCCTCGGCGGTCCTGAGCGATGCGCAGGGCGCGGTCCATAACCACCGGCGCCTGTTCCGGCACGTTGATCGTCTCCACGTATTCGCTGACGTCGGCGAAGAGTCCGGATAGGTTGACTTCCTGCAGGGAGTTGCTGCCCATGGCGTGGCGCGGCTTTTGTCCGACGATCGCCACCACCGGCTGATGGTCCAGTTTGGCGTCGTAGAGCCCGTTCAGCAAATGGATGGCGCCGGGGCCCCCGGTGGCGATGCAGACTCCCGGATTTCCTGTGAACTTGGAATGGGCGCAGGCCATGAAGGCGGCGGATTCCTCGTGTCGGGTTTGAATGAACTCCATGAACTCGCGCTTGCGTCGCAAGGCTGCCATGGCTCCGTTGATTCCGTCTCCGGAGTATCCATACACCCGCTCGACCTTCCAGTCGATCAGTCGCTGTATGATGAAATCTGATACATTCTGCTTGCTCATGACGAATCTCCCTTCTCCTCCCAATCCGGAGCGAAGTCCGGATCGACCTGTCGTCGATCCTTGGGCAGGTTGGCGATGCGGCGCTGATCCGCTTCATCGAGCTCGAAGTCGAAGATGTCGAAGTTGCCTTCGATGTGCTCAGGTGAGGACGAGCGTGGGATGGCGAGAACGTTGTCCTGTTCGATCAGCCAGCGCAGGGCCACTTGGCCAGGCGACTTGCCGTGCTTATCCGCGATTTGCTCAAGCTCGGGTTCGTCCATCACGTTGCCTTGAGCCAGTGGCGAGTAGGCGGTGAGCGCGGTATCGTTCTCTCGAGCCAGCTGCAGCAGGTCTTCCTGGTCGAGCAGTGGATGGTATTCCACTTGGTTGCAGAAGACCTCCGAACGTTTCACGGCCTCCTCGAACAGGCTCGGCGGAAAGTTGCTCACGCCGAAGTGCCGGATCTTTTCCGCCTCCTGTAGGTTGTGCAGGGTATCCAGGCATTGCGGCAGAGGGATTTGCTTGTTCGGCCAGTGGATCAAGGCCAGGTCGAGGTAGTCGACCTGAAGCTCGACCAGACTTTTTTCGATCTCGCTGACCAGCAGCTCCGGTTCGAGGTCCTCCCACCAGACTTTGCTGGTGAGGAAGATTTGATCTCGGTCGACGGAGGAACGCCGGATACCCCAGCCAACCTCTTGCTCGTTTCCGTAGACGCGGGCGGTATCGATGTGCCGGTAGCCGGTTTCCAAGGCGGTCTTCACCGAGGTCGAGCAGGTTTCGTCTTCCAGCTCGTAGGTGCCGAATCCGAGCGTGGGCACGTCCTCACCGCGGATGCGCTTCGTGAACAATGGGGCGCGTAGTGTTTCAGTGGTAGCAATCATGCCCCGGGGAGTGCAGAGCGCGCGCCAACACTGCGCCCCCTGTGCGGCGGTAGGGTATCCTGCAGATTGCAGCCCGGTCCCTTGCAGCCTGCAAGGGTGGCGTCGCCTTTTGGGGCTGACCTCTCCCTTGACCGGGTAAACGGGAAACGCGACTGCGGGGATGGCTGCTGTTTGCGCCGAGCGTGACGGTTCTAGTACTCCACCGAATAGTCCTTGCGGAAGGGGCGTCCGGAGAAGGCCAATTTCTGCGTCCAATCCTGACTTGGCTCGGTCCAGTAGGCGTCGTCCGCCGGCAGACCGAGCGGCAGAAAGCTGGCGGTGGTGATGTACATGCTGCCGGAGTTCGAGTACCAGTCGCCGAGAGCGAGGTCGCCTCCGGCGAAACCGATGCGCAGGTAGCCGTCTTCGGTGAAGTTGCTGGGGTGGGAGAAGATGGCTTCGTGCACGGCCCGGAGGGCGGAGCGCACGCGGCCGCTAGGCAGCGTTTCCGGCAGCTGCTTCTTCAGGGCCAGCTGGGCCAGCAGCTGGAAGGCGGTGGTGCGGTAGGTGAGGGAACGTCCGATCGGCGGGTAGGTGCCGCTCGGGGAAATGAGGCGCTCCAGGTGTTCGGCGAAGCGTTGGCTGCGCTTCAGCTGAAGATCGTACACGTCCTGAATGTCGCCGTGCCAGTAGTAGGTGTCGTGGGCGGTCATGACCTCGAGGATGTCGAGAAGCATGGGGTGGATGACATAGGAGTTGTAGTAGTCGAAAGCGAAATGCTGGCCGTCGGCGAACCAGCCGTCTCCCACGTACCACTCCTGAAACTTGCGAAGCGTGAGCTCCAGGCGGATCGGGTCGTACTGCTCGCCGACCTGCATGAGAAAAGCCTCGTTCATAGCGGCGAAGAGCAGCCAGTTGGTGTAGGGCGGACTGACGCGCCGCAGGGATTTTATCGCTGCGACGATGCGTTGCTGGGTCTTCCTGCTTTGCTGTTCCCAGAGGAATGGAGCGCGCAGCATGGCTTGGGTGTAGTAGGCGGAGTCCACCAGGAGCTGGCCGTGATCCAGCTCCCAGTTGAAGTAGTCGGAGCTCTGCGGATCAACCGAGTGTTCGTAGGCGAGCAGGGCCATTTCGCGCAGCGCGTCTCGGGCCGCTAGGTCCGGTCCAGGCGCTGTGTTGGCGAGCCATGGGGCGGCGCCGGCGATGGTCCGGCCGAAGCATTCCAGATGCACGATGCGGTTGTCGCGGCCGTCGGTGTTGGTATTGACCTCGATCGGGAAGTCGCTGTGGAAGCGCTCGCTGGCGAAGAGCTCCAGGACCGGGCCGGAGATCTTTTGCAGCAGGGAGGAGAAGTAGGCGTAGTCGTCCTGAGTCTGCGAAGCGGGCGGTTTCTGCTGAGCGAGGGCGGTCTTGCCCAAGGCGGTGAGGGCGCCGCTGGCGGTGGCGGCAGCTAGGAAGTCTCTTCGTTTCATGGAGTATCGGGGGTAGAAAACGAATGCCGACCCTGGGACGGATTCGCTCGCCCCGCAAGCGCGTTTCTCCGCGAAAAGTATTCGAAAGTTGGATGCGGCTCTCGAATCGCCAGCTGAAGGAGGACTGCGGGTCAGCCCGCCGCCGAGATGCTATCCGGTTCCTCGAGTCCGTACTGCAGCACTTCGATGAGGCTTTTCAAGTGGCTGTCATGGGTGGCGGAGACGGAAACGGGTGGGAGCTCGTAGGTGATGACGTGGTAGCCGTTCTCCTTGGCCCAGCTGCCGAAGGATCCGGGCGTTTCGTATCCAATATCTCCCACAAGGGGCAGTTTCGCGGTCTTGGCGAGCCGATAGCCCAACGGACTGTATTCGGGATCGTCGATGCAAGCCAGAGGCGCGTGCAAAGCGATCACGCATTTCGGATCAAGCGTTTCGACCAGCTGGATCAAGGCTTTGGTTTCCGGCTCGGAGGCAGGTTCGCTGCCGGTGGAAAAGGAGACGCGTCCCCCGTCGGGTGCCCATTTCGCGGAAACGGCGCCGGGTCTCCAGTTGGAGCTTGGAAAGTTCCTGTTCAGCTCCACGCCGCGGGCGTTTCCACGTGTGCCGAGCAAGGTGCCGTCCGGGTTGGCGCAGAGCGCTACGGCGCAGCGCTGAGGTGGCGACTCCAGGCTGCGAAGGGCTTTGGAGAGCAAGGCGGTAGTCTCTGATTCCTCTCCGTGGATGGAGGCGAAGATAAGGACGTCGCACTGTCCGCTGGACGGCAGAAACACTTCGAGGGGAATCTTATTCAACGAATAGCCGTAGATTTCGGAGAGGAAGGGGATGGTGCCGCGTCGATCCATCGGGCGTTCAACCGTTGCGGGTGAGTTCCAGTAGTCGATCAAGGGAGTGGCGCCCAGCCCTCGTGGGTTGTCGGAATTTGAGAACGAAAGCTGTCCTCGTTTTTCCGATACGCCGGTGAATGGGTCGTTTGAAGTCAAGAGAGCTCCGTCCAGATCGAGCCAATCGACATCCGGCGCGAGGTGAAGGGCCGCCGCGATGCCGAGGCTGCTTTCGATCATGCAGCCGAGCAGGATCTTCAATTCGTGTTTGCGGGCTTCTTCGAGCAGCTCGCGAGCCGGGGCCAGCCCTCCTGTTTTGACCAGTTTCAGGTTGATGCCGTGAAAGCCGCTGGCGCATCGAGCCAGATCCTCAACGCCTTGGAAGGATTCATCGGCGACCAATGGCAGCGGGCTGCGTTCCTTAAGCCAAACCAGATCTTCCGGCGGCGTATCGCGCGGCATCGGTTGCTCGATGAATTCGATGGGACCAAACGAAAGGGCGGTTTCGATTTGCCTGAGGGCTCGCTCCTTGTCGGCCCACGCTTCGTTTCCGTCGATGCGGACGAGGGCTTCCGGACTTACGGAGCGAAAGGCTCTCAAGGCCTCCGCGAGATCCGTTTTGCCGGCTTTGAGTTTTATGATAGGAAATCGCGAGGCGTCCTCCGCTGCGCAGATCAGCTCGCGCGGATCCGAAATGCCGATACTAAACGAGCTAGGTTGCAGGGTCGTGATTGAGGGCGAAGCTCCTCGCTGAAGCATGGGCTGGGCAGCGGACCCTACCGCTTTGTCGGCTCCGTCGTGCAGCGCCAGGTCGACCATGGAGCGAGCGGCGAAATTGCCCGAATGGGAATGCAGGTAGTCGAGGCTTTGCCCGATGGAGCGAAACGAAAGGCGGCTCCAGTCGATCTGTCGCAGAAATGCCAATACGCTCAGCAGGGATTCGCCGTAGGTGCTCACTGGGGACGCTTCGCCGAATCCTATGACTCCGGTCTCGTCCGTCAGCTTCAGCAGCCAGACCCCTTTCTGAGAGATGCCGTTTCCGTTTGGCCCAAGGCGACTGGCGATGGCCCAAGGGCGTTTCAATCGAAGCGGATAAAGGCAGAGGGACGGCGTGAGCATGGGCTGGGAGCAGCAGGATTTCAGCCAGCTGGGGAGCGAGAGTCGAGAACTCGCTCATCGTGGAGCCTTCGCCGCCGCCTGGATCCTGCCCTAGCCGAGAAGTCGGAGGGCGATTTGCGAGGACTGATTCGCTTGGCTGAGCATCGAAGCTCCGGCTTGAACCAGAATGTTGGCACGGGCGAGAGCGGTCGACTCCTGGGCGACATCGACGTCGGTGATGCGACTGTTGGCAGCCTCCAGGTTGCTCATGTTTATGGTTAGCATTTCGTCGGCGAACTGCAGGCGCGATTGCTGGGCCCCGTTGTCGGCTCGAAGCGTGGCGACGTCCTGGATGGCCCCTTTGATCTCGTCGATGGAGACGTTGGCAAGACCGCTGGCGTCCCGCACCGAGGAGGTGTTCGAGGTCGAGGTGGTGGTAGTGGTTTCGCTGGTCGCGTTGAAGTTCGAGACGTAGGTGGTCGTGAAGTAGTCGTTGAGCAGTCCAATCTTTCCGGATGTGGGAACGCCGCTGGTGGTGGCGAAGGCGGTGGATGAGCCATCTACATAGGTTTCAGTCCCGCCGTTTCCGTCGAAAACGACTCTAAACGAGTGCGCGTTGGTATCGGAGAAATCGTATTCGAAAACGGAAACGCCACCCATTTCCAGTTCGATTTCGCTGTTGTTGGGAGATTGGGAATTGAAGGTGACTTCGAAGGCACCGCTGAAGGTTTGATTGCTTTCCACCAGGGCATCGTCCGGTCCGGCGTCGCCGATCAGAGTGAGCTGGCCGCCAGAGGCCGATGCGGTGTGGTTGCCTGTGCTGGCGTCGGTCCAGTTGCTCAGATCAGAAAAGTTGTCGCTCAGCAGCGTGGTGGCGCTGGTGGAGGTGGTCGTCGTCGTGCCGAACAGCTCCGCTCCGCCCAAGGACACCTTGTTTTCCAGATTCTCGCCGCCGACTCCGATGCTCATGGAGCTGGAGCTGAAGAGGGAGATCCCGTTGAACGTCTCGTCCGCCAGGCTGCTCAGCTGAGTTTGCAGCTCGCTGAACTCTCGGTCGTAGTTGGCTAGGTCGGTGGCGTTCTTGGTCTGGTCCCCGTAGAGCGTTTTGAGCTCGCTCATGCGATTGAGGATCTTGCTGGCGCTTTCCAAAGCCCCGTCCTGGGTTTGCAAATACGAGATGGCGTTTCCGACGTTGGTTCGGGCCTGGGCTTGGCGGTGTGTCGCGGCCTTCATTTTCATGGAGACGGCCAGGCCGCCCGCGTCGTCGGAGGGGTTGACGATCTTCGAACCGCTGGAGAGCCGATTGAGGCTTTGGTTGAGAAGCTGGTTGGACCGCGAGAGGTTGATCGCAGCGCTGGTCGCTGCCGAATTGGTGTTGATTGTGATTGGCATTTCCGTCCGTGAAAAAGGGGCCAACGTCCGTGTTGGCGATTAGGCGTTGTCGGTGGCCGGCCGAGGGAAATGCAGGTGTATCCCTTAGCTGGTTGGGTTCGACAGGGCATTTACTACGGACGTTACTCACGGGGCTTTAGGGGAAAAGATGCATGGTATAAGAAAAACTCATCCTGGGTCGTTGTGTCGGGACGCCCTTCTTTGGTGGGGGGCGGGCATGAAAATGCCTCGGGGCTGGGAGCTCCGAGGCATTGCGTCGTGCGATCGCTAGGCGGCGGCCGCGGGCTACTTCAGGTCGAAGCGGTCCGCGTTCATCACCTTGCTCCAGGCGGCCACGAAGTCGTGGAGAAACTTCTCTTGCGCGTCGCTGCTGCCGTAGACTTCCGCCAGGGCCCGGAGTTCGGAGTTGGAACCGAAGACCAGGTCGACTCGGGTGGCGGTCCATTTGACTTCTCCTGTCTTGCGATCGCGTCCGTCGAAGACCTGCTCCTCTCGATCTTGCGGGAGCCAAGCGATGCTCATGTCCAGCAGATTTCGGAAGAAGTCGTTGCTGAGGGCGCCTGGCTTGTCGGTGAAAACGCCATGCTTGGATCCGTCCCAGTTCGTATCCATGGCGCGCATACCGCCAATCAGTACAGTCAGTTCCGGGGCGGTGAGACCGAGTAGTTGAGCCTTGTCGACGAGTAGTTCCTCCGCTGATACGGAAAACCGCGTCTTCAAGTAGTTGCGGAATCCATCGGCCACTGGTTCGAGAACGTCGAAGGCTTCGACGTCGGTTTGCTCTTGGGAGGCGTCCATGCGGCCAGGGGCGAAGGGCGCGGTGATTTCGCTGCCGGCGGCCTTGGCGGCTTGTTCGATCCCTGCGCAGCCTCCCAGCACGATGAGATCGGCCAGCGAAACGGTTTTTTCGAATTCCTTTTGAATGCCCTCGAGGGTTCGCAGGACCCTGGCCAACGTTTCCGGTTGATTGACCTGCCAGTCCTTTTGCGGAGCCAGTCGGATGCGGGCTCCATTGGCCCCGCCGCGCATGTCGGATCCCCGGTAGGTGGAGGCGGAGGCCCAAGCGGTGGATACGAGTTCGGATACGGTGAGTCCCGAGGCGAGGATCTTCTTTTTCAGGGCCGCGACATCGTCGTCGTCGATCAGCTCGTGATCGACGGCTGGGATGGGATCCTGCCAGAGCAGCTCCTCTTTGGGAACTTCCGGACCCAGGTAGCGGGCGCGCGGGCCCATGTCGCGATGGGTCAGCTTGAACCAGGCTCTGGCGAAGGCGTCCGCGAACTCGTCCGGATTTTCGTAGAAGCGGCGGGATATCTTTTCGTATTCAGGATCGTAGCGCAGGGAGAGGTCGGTAGTGAGCATCGCAGGCGCGATCTTTTGCGACGGATCGTGGGCGTGTGGCACGGTGCCCGCTCCGGCGCCGTTTTTCGGAGTCCATTGATGGGCCCCGGCGGGACTTTTCGTGAGCTCCCATTCGTATTCGAAAAGGTTTTTGAAGAAGCCGTTGCTCCATTTTGTCGGGGTGGTGGTCCAAGTGACCTCCAGTCCGCTGGTGATGGTGTCGGCGCCTTTTCCTGAGCCGTGGCTGCTCTGCCAGCCGAGGCCCTGCTGGTGGATGGGGGCGGCTTCCACGTCCGGACCGACCGCGTCGGCGGGACCGGCTCCGTGGGTTTTACCGAAGGTATGTCCGCCGGCGATCAGGGCCACCGTTTCCTCGTCGTTCATGGCCATGCGGGCGAAGGTTTCGCGGATGTCGTGAGCGGCTTTCAGCGGGTCCGGGTTTCCGTCCGGTCCTTCCGGATTGACGTAGATGAGGCCCATCTGCACTGCGGCGAGCGGGTTCTCGAGATTTCGGCTATGGATGTCGCCGTCGGCATCGTCGTCGGAAACGAGGGCGCTGTGTTCCTTGTCCACGCCTTCCGAGCCGTGGGCATAGCGTTCGTCGCCGCCGAGCCAGGTCGTTTCGCGGCCCCAGTAGACGTCCTTGTCCGGCTCCCAGGTGTCCTGGCGACCGCCGGCGAAGCCGAAGGTTTTGAAGCCCATGGATTCCAGAGCCACGTTTCCGGTGAGGATCATCAGGTCCGCCCAGGAGATCTTGCGTCCGTACTTCTGTTTGATGGGCCAAAGGAGGCGTCGGGCCTTGTCCAGGCTGACGTTGTCCGGCCAGCTGTTGAGCGGGGCAAATCGCTGCTGACCTCGCCCGCCGCCGCCACGTCCGTCACCCGTCCGGTAGGTGCCGGCGCTGTGCCAGGCCATGCGAATGAAGAGCGGTCCGTAGTGTCCGAAGTCGGCGGGCCACCAGTCTTGGGAGTCGGTCATCAAGGCGTGCAGGTCCTTTTTGACCGCTTCGAGGTCGAGGCTTTCGAAGGCTTCCTTGTAGCTGAACGTCTCGCCCATGGGATCGGAGAGAGACGAGTGCTGGCGGAGGAGTTCGATCTTGAGCTGGTTGGGCCACCAGTCGTGGTTGGTGGTGCCGCCGCCGGCGGAATGGTGGAAGGGGCATTTGCTTTCTGTGCTCATGGGCTTGGGTTCCTTTCTGATGGTTGGTATGAAGTAAAGGTGGGTGGTTCGATCGGTCCGGATCGTCTGGGCGGCAAAAGGGCCGATGGGGCTTGCTCGTTTCTCGCAGCGCGAGTCGGAAAGACCGGAGCGTCGGCGCGAAGGCGCGCTAGCGAGCGTTGGACTGGAAAGGGTGGGTGGAGGGTGGCGAGGGAATGTGGGGAGGATTTACAACTGAGCTCGGAAGCATGGCTTGAAAGGAGCGGATTGCAACGCGCTTGTCGGTCTCGCCGGCAATGAAACGCGCCTTGATGGCGCGAGAGGAGGAATTTGGTTTTCAAACGGGGTGTCTGTGAGGTCTCCATGTGGATCAGTCGCAGCGTCGCGGCAGCCAGGCCACCACAGGAAGGTCCTGCGCGAAGAGGACGCTAGGGTGCTGCCCTCCGATTTCGAAGGGCGCCAGCATGGTGTTGCGTTCGATCTCAAATTCCCCGATATGCAGGGGCCACGGCGGATGTTGGACTTCGGCTCGAAACAGATTTCCGTTTCGGCTGGCCGCATAGAAGCAGTAGCGCTCGGTCGCCCAGCGTTCGAAGCTGTCCGCTCGGGCCTCGAAGGGGGAGCTCGGACCGTAGCCTCCGTCGAAGACGCGGTCCGGGCGCGTCGACTGGTAGCGGGTTTGGCCCGAACTGGTGGAGGAAACCTGCATGGTGGCTCGAAAGTAGGGCAGATGAAAGAAGGCGCGGGCGAGCCAGACCGGCAGACGATGAGGCACGTCGAGCGAGAAGAACCAAACGCCGGGCTTGCCGCCGTGGCGCACGTAAGTGCGCACGTTGATCTCGGGGAAGTCGCTGATGCCTTTGGGCTTTGGCATGCCGCGTGGCCCGACGCCGGTCATTTCGAAAGGAACGATCGCGATCCAGGCGGAACCGTCGAAGGTGTCGATCTCGAGGCTTTTGGGTATGCGTTCGCGTATCGAGCTGATGGATACTTCCCAGTGTAGAAAGAGCAGGTTGCGCCATCTCTGCTCGAGCATCCAGGGGCCGTTGGGTACGGGCCAGGGGCGGTGGTTTCGTTCGCGAAGGGCGGGATGCATCGAAGGCATGGAAGGCTAGAGCGCGAAGAGCAGGCGCAAGGCGATGACGCTCCAAAGACCGACTCGAAGCCAGTTTAGGCGCAGGAGACTTTCGATGGTTTCGCTGCGCTTTCCGCTTCGCTGTAGCGCGCGATGCAGGGGAACGAATCGAGAGAAGGTGACCACCCAAGTCGCCGCCACCAGAGCGACATAGCTGGTCGAGTGGACGCTTTTCGTCAGGCCGAGCGAGATCAGGGCGAGGGCGAGTTGGGCGACCATGAGCGGCCCGGCGATGAAGCCTTGGGCGTTGGTGTACCTCGCGTGCCAAGCTGCGAAGTTCGTTTTTTCGATGTATCGAAAAGATGGATAAACCACAAGTTGCACCAGCCAGATTAGCACGCACAGGCCGAAGTCGACTGCATAGGAAACGATGAAAAGCGGCGAGTGGCTAGGATTCATTCAAAGCTATCGACTCGCCGCGTTCATTGTTCAGAAAGCAGTTGCTCGGGCGTCTATTTGACGACGATGGTTCCTTTCATGAGGGCCCAATGACCGGGAAAGGAGCAGATGAATGGGTATTCGCCAGGGCTGTCGAAAGTGTAGGTCACGGTATCGGTTTCGCCCGGACCTAGAAGCTTGGTGTGGGCGAGCACGCTGGATGCGTGGGGTGCTTCCTGGGGGATGTATTCGTTTCCCGCAGCCCCCACCGCTGCATTGCCGAACGCTGCCACGTCGGTACCGGGCTTGAGAATCACCAGATTGTGACCCATGGCCGCTTTAGGCAGCTTGCCGACGTTGTGCAGCACGATGGTCAGCGGCTCGCCGGCGCTCGCTTCGATTTGCGAAACGTCGAAGCGCATGGTGTCGTCGGCGTTCACGGTAACCTCTTTGGCCGCATAGGCAAATGTAGTTGAAGCGAGAATACAAAGTAAGGTTAGGAGTCTGTTGAAGTATTTCATTGGCTGTTGGCTTTGAGTGTTCCTAGGGCATACGGTCCGACGATGGGAATCGATTGAACTGCCGGCTTGGGTATTAGTTAAGCTGAAGGCGTAGATTAGGAACGGACGCTTCTCGAAGGCAATCGATCCGCACTCTTCTGGGGGGTATCCCGTAGCATAGCTGGTCGATCCGCGTCTCGCGATTCGTCAGTCGCTGAAACGAAGAGCGTCTCGCAGTGCCAGGGCGCAGCCCACGATCGAAGGCGATTTCACTTTTCGTCAGCTTTCGCTACTCGGTGGCGATCTGGTCGAGGCAGGCGGCGATTTTGGGAACTTGGTTGATGCCGCTGGTCCACTGCGAGGGCAGGTCGGGGTAGTCGCCGTTGGCTGCGATGAGCAGGGCGAGCAGCATGCCGCGGGCGGAACTGTCGCCGCCGACCAGGGCGTTTTCTTTCATCATTTTCTCCGCATCGCGCTCGAAGGCGAGGGCGAGCCAGATGGTCAAGGGGAGGGCTTTGGACACGTCGCAGCTTTGCCCGAAGCCCAGCGCGGCCTGCTCGGGCGTCGCGTAGTTCGCTGCCGTTGCCTGCTCGTAGAGGTCCGCGATATCCGAGTCGTAGTCGGTCGAAGTCGCTGCAGCGGCAAACGCCTGCGAAAAGCCCTGCCCATTGCGGATCCTCCATGTGGCGCGTGTGAAAAACTCTGCTGCGTCGACCACTGTCGGGTCGCAATGAGTGGCTGCGGTCTGTTCTCGAGCAGCTTGGATGACAGTCGGCAGAGGCGCTTGCGATAGCAGCGAAAGGATCGGAGCGATGCGGGAGGCGCCTGCCAGATCGTGACTCTCGGAGGGGGTTGCTTCACCCGTTTCCTCCCATGCGTCGAGCACATCCCGCGTGGCGCTGTCGAGGTAGCTTTGCGGTTCGCTTCGCCAAAAGGTCAGCCAGTCTCTCATCCAGGCGTCCTTGTTCCAGGTTTCTTCGCCCGAGACCGATTCGAGAAGGACCAGCGTCTGGTCCCCGTAGTGGGTGAAGTCTCCTTGCTGCTTGCCGGGGTGGTACTCCGAGCGGGGGGAGTCGAGACCTTGCAAGCCGTTTGGATAGAGCTCCTCCATACGGTCCAGGTCGTAGATCCAGTGCGGACCCAGGCAATACGCATCGGCGGCCAACGCAGTGAGGACCACGTCTCGAGCGAATGAGGCGGGAAGGCGCGCGATCTGATAGGAGGAAGCGGGTTCGGGCGGTGCGTCGAGAGGCATGATCAGTGGCGTTAGGGTGTCGAGGGTTCGGTCGCTTGAGGCCAGGCACGCAGGATTCGCGCTAGGTGGAGGAGCTTGCTCAAACTTGGTTTGTTCGGTCGCGCGGCAGTGCTTGAATCGAGAGATTCGCGTCGAAGCGTTCCGGCTGCGAGGGCTATCGCCGAGTCTTTTAGAAGGTGGGAGGTTCATTCGCTAGGGAATACCCCTCCGCGTCGGGATGAAAAATGGGGGCTGCCATTATTCCGGTTTGACCAGCGCTTGGGAATCCCTGTGTATAGCTCTCCCGTCCTGTTGCCTGTCATGAAGCGTCCGTTTTCAAGCTACGCACCGCTGCTCTTCGTCTTGCTTGTCGCCAACGGTTTCCGTTTGGCAGCTCAGGAGGAAGCGGCGCTGGTCGATCTCGAGGTCTATCAGGAGACCGTGTCGCAGGAGTTGAGCGGAGCGATCAATACTCTCGACCGCTTTATGATGGCGGGCAAGGAAGGAGACGCCGAGAGGGGAGCGCGCCTGTTGGACATGTATGAATCCAGTCCACGCAAAGCGGAAAAGGAGATTGGCGGCTTCTTTGAAGATCGAGTGGACGTTTTCGCCAACTACATCTCGATCGCGAACGATATCTATGGGTATGAGATCAAGGAAAACGCGTTTCGCGGGCCGAACATTGAGGTGGAGGGCAGGATCGAGACCGCGGAAGGTTTCACCTCTGAGTTCTCCGCGCGATTGGTGTTTCGGGATCTGCGTTGGCGTATCCTAAGTCTGGATATCGATTGAGCTTCTCAAGGTCGGAGGATCGCCTCGTCCCGCGGAAAGCGCCCGCGAAAACGAAAAAGCGACAGAGTCGCGATAGACTCTGCCGCTGAAGTGAGAAAGCTGCTGTGGACGATTAGAACCTAAACTTGCCGCCGAGACTGATTCCGTCCGAGTCGTTGGCGTTCTTGATGAAGCTGTGGTTGTACGAAACGTTCAGGGCTAGGTTTGGCCTCACGTAGTGGGTGGCGCTCAGGACCGTGTCGTAGTCGGCGAACCTGTCCGTAGTGGTTGTTCCGATACCGAGACCGGTGCGAGCGGTGTGGTAGTAGGTGGCCAGCGCGTTGAGCGTCCAGTCGCCGTCGTCGCCATCGTTGGACCAGCCGAAGCCGCCGTCGAGAACGAGCCAGCGATCATTCTGCAGGCTGAACATGCGCTTGGAGTTCAGTCCGTAGGACCAGGCTCTGTCGTCGGCGATGTCGGCCATGGAAACTTCCGCTCCCACCGAGAATCCCTGTTTGAGGAAGTAGTTGTAGCCCACCAGATAGCTGTCGAACGAGTCGATCGCGTCGGTCGTGAAGTAGGCCGCGGTGAAGCCGTGCGGGCTTTCAGCGTTCTGGTGCGTGTAGGCGAGACCATAGGAATCTAAATCATCGCCGAATCCCGTGGCGAGGCCATACACCAGGTCCACGTGCCCCACTTGGTTGAAGAAGGGAGCTTCGTCGTAAGGCGTCTTACCGAGGTAGTCGAGGGTTCGTGTGTAAACCGTGACGCCTCCAAGGTAAAGATCCTCACCCGAAAAATTCGAGTCGAGATTTTCGTAGCCGAGAGTGACCTCAGCTGAATATTCAGCGCTCGCTGGCGACCAGATCGAGCTTGCAGCAACCGCACACGCGGTCGCAATGGACTTATTCATACGATTTCTTTTCTAAGAAGCGCACAGTAGCGCTTATGTGTCGAGATTTTGGGTACAGCCAATCTTTCATCAAGAAACTTATTTGGGAAAATCTTTGTAAATTCCCTTCGGTTGGCCTGAGAAATGCAAAGGCTTCGTCCGCGGCCTCTCGAGTTTCCAGCTTAGTCGGACGGGTCTTCCAGGGAGTGGGCGAGGGCTTCGATGTCCTCTTCGCCGTGAGCGGCGCTGATGACGATTCGGCTGAGATTGGCCCTTTTCTGGGCGGGGTAGTCGAACTGGGTGGCTAGGATGCGATGGCGGGATAGCGTCTCGATGTCCCTCGCGTGCCGGATGGAGAAAGCGGCGTGGCCCGGATTGTATTCGAAATATCGGTTCAAATCTACCTTTGCGGAGAATGATGCGAGGCGTTGCTGAAGAACGGCCGCTTGCGTCTCGTAGAGATCGAGCGCTTCGAGGAAGGTCCCCAAAGTGGCAGGTGAGCAAGGGGACGCTCCGGCGAAGAAGGGGGTTTGGCGGAGTTGAGAGGTGCGATGTTCCTGGCCGAGAATCACGCCTGCTTGTAGAGCGAGTCCCTTGTTGAGAGAAGCGCATGCGATAAGCTCGCGCGGATGGAGATGCTTAAGGGCCTGCAGAGAGCCGCGCCCGCCGGGGCCGACCACGCCGAGTCCGTGCGAGTCGTCCACAACAAGAATCAGATCCTCCATGGGCAATTCATCTAGCATCTTGAAGTCCGGATAGAGCTCTCCGTGGAAATCGATGCTGTCGACAAGAAGTACGGGCGTTGACCCGGACCGGATCGAGGATTCTAGAGTTGTCGCGAGATGGTGAATACCATTGAAATCGGAGCGAGTGTTTAGCGTTCGGAGGGCGACATGGGAATTGGGAAGGGCGAATAGCGGGTGTCCCGATCCCTCCAGCGTTTGGCAAAGCAGCTGGCAGGCGAGATAGCCGGACGACAGCGTGAGCGCGGATTCGTATCCAGTCCATTGAGACAGGACGGATTCGGCCTCATCGAATAGCGGGAACCTGACGTTGGAAAGTCGGGACGCTCCGTAAGAGGCGCCGAAACGACGGATGTTTCGAATCAGGATTTCCTGATAGTTGGCGTTCGCCTGCAGTCCGAGGTAGGCGGTGCCTCCGAAGTACAGCCATGGATCTCCGTCGATTTCGACTGTTCTGCTAGGAAACGCGTTTAGCTGGATCGGGTGCACGAAGCGAAGCGCTAGTGGTTGGAAACTAGTTGAACGCTTGATAAAGCGTGTATCCACAAATCATGACAGCGATCAATGCGGCTGCCAGCCCAGGTCTATCCGGTGGCAAGTCCAAGCCGGCCCGCTTGGCTTTGGCGAGCTCGTCCGGATGGTATATGCTGGAGCGACAGAATAGAAGGCAGACGAAGAACATGCCGGATATCGCTAGGAAAATGTGCAAAGCGTAGGTGAACGCGATCAACGAATCACCGCCAAGCTGCGTGGCGCTGGCGCCGAAGATGGAGGCGCAGGCCATCATAGCGAGGGCGAACACGTTGATCGGAGTCTTCGCTTTCATCGCGGCCCGCCAGCCGCTGGTAGGCTTCGAACTGTTGGATCGGCATGGATATCCGCAATGCGGGCACGCTTCGGCCTTGTCGGACAAGGGTTGGCTGCAGTCGGGACAAGGCTGGGTAGGCATGGAGAGACGGGTTCGTTGGATTAAGGTTGGCAGTTCGTTTGGCGGAGACGCTTCCAATCGTCGGCACGAGAGTGGGCGAGTCGCAGGCCTTTGGCGAGATCGGAAGCGGCGAGGCTTCGCGCCAGGAGCGATTGATCGAGAAAGTGCCCTTGCAACTCGTCTCTCGAGCGCTGGTGAGCGATTTGCCCGGCCTCGCCTTTAGTGGTTGCCAATTCGATTCGCGATCGCATTAGAGCTATCATCATCAAATGCTCGATAGGAGGGAAAACGAATGGGGTCTGCAGCTTTGTCCGCTATTAAGAAAGTCGTTCGACCCGTAGCGTTTGTCGCCGTCGGTTTCGCTCCCGGTCTCTTCGGGCAAACGGAGCCCGCTTTGGCGGACCGTTTAGAATCCGCGTTCGCGAGCGATGAGGCTCCGACGCTTCCGCCAGGGTTTTTCAACGCTCAGACGTTTCCCACCAAGCCGATCCCAATCAAGCGGACCCTCGATGAAGCGCATCCTGCAGCGGCCGTGCTGCTGAACGTATCGATAAGGGAAACGACAGCTGATCCTGGGCTGGCCCTGTTCTACAGGGAACTGATCGGAACCCTCACTCGGAACGTGTCGGTATGGATTGGATACGACGAGGAGGAAGCCTATTTGCTGCCTAAGCTTTTTCGTACCTTGGAAAACGATATTGGCTCAGTCGAGACGCCTTTCTCCGTCCGGTATCTGGAAACGGGCAGCCGATCTTTTTTCGTCCGAGATTTCGGGCCGATCTTCGCTCTCGATCACGAGAGCCAGCTGGTCGCTATCGACCCCATCTATCGAACGGTAGACCAGGAGGACGAAGACGAAGAGGCCTTTGCGGAAACGCAGGAGAGTTTGAATCGATTTCTTGGATACCACAAGCAGGAGCGGAAGAACGAGAAGGTTCCCCTCCAGATTGGCAGATTGATTCGAAGCTATTTGCAGCAGCAGGCTGAGGTTTCTCGGCCGCCTCTCTTCCTGCGGGGCGGAGATTTTATGGTGGATGGCGATGGTGGGGCCTTTGTTTCGGAGAATGTGGTGACCGCCAATGGAGGCTCGCCGCGGTTCGTGCGTGAACGGGTCAGGGAATATTTCGGAGTCGAGCGCGTGACCATCCTCGAGAGCCTGTCTCACGTGAAGACCATCGATTTGGCGACGCATTTTCGACCCTTGGGATCGAGCGTGTTCATGCTTCCGCTTCCTCCACCGAGCGTCGCGAACGCGAGTCCAGCCGCGAATCGATTGGTGGAAAGCTTCACGGAAATCAGGCAGGCGAATCTCAATACCTTGCGGCGAAGCCTGCCTCGAAGCCGCGTTGTGGACTTGCCCACTCTCGCTATCCAGGAAGCGGATGCCGCGGAGAGCGTGAGTCGGGTGCGCGCAAGGGTCGTGCAGGAGATCTGCCAGCTTGTCGGAGTGAACTACGCCGTGTATCAGGCGCTGGCTCCGGGCGACGAGAACCGGAAGCTGGTTGAGCGCATGATCGCGAACAAGCTCACGGAGCGACTGGGAAAGCCGGTCGATCTAGCGGTGGAAGGGGACTTGGATTTGGCAAATCAGGCCTTGTTTGGCGAGTCGCTGGAGACGCTGCTCTTTCGGGAATCGATGCGTTCGGTGAACTTTCGGGGCTACGGAAACTATCTGCGTTTTCAGGGCGTCAATTCGCAACCGAATATCGTTCTGCCCCGATACCGGGCTTTGGCGGGCGAGTCGGAAGAAGGAATTCGACAGGTCGAGCTGACCGTCGAGCAGCTCTTGAAACGCGAACTGCCCGGCGCCGAACTGCATTGGATCGAAGCGGAGGCGATTGGACGCCGGGGCGGGACCCTGCGTGACATCGCGCTGCCCATCCCGATGGTAGCGGAGTCAAAGGACAGTTGAGGAGAAAAACGAGATGGGGGTCGCACGTCTTTCTGCAGAGCGGTTCTTGAAAGCGGTTCTTGGAACAGGAGCCCTCGCGCTTCTCCTTCTCGGTTTCTGCTCTGTCGGCTTGAGCCAGCAGATCAGGCAGGAACCGCGTCTGGACGGAGAGCTTCGGCTGCTGAACCACCTCGGCCCGGGCTTCTTTTCGCCGGTTAGCGAGCCAACCCCAGCGGTGCCTGTAGGGCGAATCGCGACGGAGTGGGAAACCGCCCGCGCCGTAGCGGTCAACGTATCCATTCGCGAAACGCTGGAGGTAGAGGAGATTTTGCAGCTTTACTTGGACCTGGCTACGGCTGTGACTCCTTATGTCCCGCTTCTCGTTGGCTACGATCCGGTAGAAGAAGGATCGCTGGGCAGATTCAGAGAACGGTTGCGGGAACGGTTGGGAGAAGACCTAGGCCCGGGCGGCTTGCTCTTCATGCCCACCTATACGCGCTCCAGTTGGATCAGGGACTACGCTCCAATCTTTGCGTATACGGATGATGGATACCTGGTCTCGATCGATCCCGTCAGCAGGCTTTTGGAGCCGGAGATGGAGGCGTTCGCCAACCTCCCAAGCTCCTTGGAACGACGTGAGCGAACCCGTCCCTTCGGCCGATTTCAGAACTTTCGCAACTCCAGTAGGAAGGATGATCTCGCACCCGTGCATATTGCTCGCTTCCTTCGGCAGACCTTGGAGATGGAGTGCGAGTTGAGTAAGCCCGCTCTTCATTTGCAAGGCGGTGATTTTCTGACCGATGGATTGGGAAACATCTTCATCAGCGAGGACACCTTTTTGCGCAACGGAGGGCAGCGTCTGCGCATGCTGAGCGTATTCGAGAAATATTTCAGGGCTAAGTCCCTGCATGTGCTGGAAGCTCCGCCCGGAGCAGCCGCCAAGCATCTCGACATGACGATGAAGTTCACCTCCTCTGACACGATTCTGATATCCGAGCCTCCAGTCGCCACGAAAGACGCGACTCCCTACCTCGAATATATTGCTCGAACGTGTGCTCACAATTTCAATACGAATATCCAGTATCTAAGAAGCAGGTTCCCGGAGAAACGCGTTATTCTCGTTCCGAGTCCACCATTGCTCGCCGTTTCAGATGAGGTTTTCAGCCAGTGGCTGACCGTGCGAATCGTGGAGTCGGTCTGCGAGCGGCTAGGGATTGACTTCGAATCCTACCTCAAGGACGCGCGGACTGGGTTGAAGGATGCGGAAAACCAGCGGCGAATCGACGCCCACATCAGAGCCCTGGTTGGACCCGATGTAGAGACGGAAAGCCACGAAGGACGAACGCTGCTTGCGAAGGCTGTGCTAGGCGAGTCGGTCGAGCAGTTGCGATCCGACTACGTGCCCTCGTCCATCGGCTACCGCAGCTACACCAACTCCCTTCTGATTAAAAATCGAAACGGCGCGGAAGCGGTGATTTTACCGCGGTACAAACCCAAGTCGCACGAGCCTGTGGAGCTGTTCGTCCAGCTGGAGCAATCCGTGGAGGCAGCCTACCGCGAAGCGCTGCCCAACGCCAAGCTGCACTGGGTGGACTGCGATTTCATGGCGCAGCGCTCCGGGGCGATCCATTGTTTGACGCTGTCGATCCCGGCTGGTCCAGAGGATGTCCGGCATGATGATTGAGGCCCCGGCCAGCCATTCGACGCCGAGCCGATGCAGTCTCGTGGATCTTCCGAAAGAATCCTACCAAACGCAGGGGCAAGAGTCCGATGTGGATACGTCGCGAAACCGTATCCATCGATTGGGGAAGATCGGAAGCGGCTCAAGAAACGGGTGTGGCGTGAGCTCGCCCTCGAAGCGGCCGATCAGTTCGATCCGACCATCGAACTCGCACAGGACATAGAAGTCCTTTTCAGTCGAAGCGACCTTCCTTCGAAGCTCGTGGCTCGTGATTCGTCTATCGGAATTTGGATACGAGGAGAGATCGGGATGGTTGGAGGAAAGCACGTCTATGAGAATCGGGGGAGAGATGTGCATAGCCGAGCTCGCGACGAGATGATTCGGACGATCGCCGAGGACTCGGAGGTTGCTGAACATGGTGAACGAGCCTTGCGTTTGCAGGCCGAGGTAGGGAAGGATTCCGAGCGCGAAGATAGGCAAGTGCAGCGCGAGCAGACGTTTGGGGCGCGGGATCAAGTCGCCAATCGAGCCTTTCAGAGATTTGGCTTTTGGCAGTGGCGCTTTATGCAAGGATACGATTGCGATGCCGAGTAGGGGCAGGAACACGAGAAGCCATGCCAGCAAGGCCACTGGAGAGGCCGCCGGGTGGAAGGATCGATGCTGCGCGTACACGAGGG
The DNA here is from genome assembly GCF_031127815.1 of Pelagicoccus sp. SDUM812003. Lineage (NCBI taxonomy): Bacteria > Pseudomonadati > Verrucomicrobiota > Opitutia > Puniceicoccales > Pelagicoccaceae > Pelagicoccus > Pelagicoccus sp. SDUM812003. Next base: position 553,938 of record NZ_JARXHY010000001.1, read on the forward strand.
AGGCGAGTAGTAGGACGAAGGCGAATGGCAGCAGCCGGGCGCTCGCCGAGCTTCTGGCAATGAAGCGGAAGATTTTGCGGAGGTTCGCATCGAGGCGAGTGAGCGCTTCTTTTGGGAAAAAGAACAGCAGCAGGGTGAACGATAGGGCGGAGTAGCTGCCGATGCCGAGTATTGGCACGAATCCGAGAGCGAAGTGGAAGCCCAGGGCGAGGTAGATGCCGTCGCGACGCGTCGTTCGAAGCAAGAGCAGGAGTGGGATGGCGAACTCGCATGCAAGGGTCAGGTAGATGACAGCGTACTGCAGGCTGGGCCGATCCAGAGCAAACAGCCCGAAACTCTTCGAATCCAGCCGAAGGAAACGCGCGGCTTGCTCCGCGAATAAAGCGGCGCAGCTCCATTCCGGATCGAGGAAATCCGTGTTCAGCTTCGAAAACGCGGCGAAGCTGAAGGCGAGCAGGTATTGGCCTCGGACCAGAGGGGCGATGCGTTCGAATGCGGACAGCTGGCAGGATGCTCGACGTGCAGGGTGGATGCAGGACATCAGAAGAGCGACGAGAACCGAAACCGCTATCCAAAACTCCAATACAAGATGGTTCGACGCTTTATCGTAGTTAAGGGCGAGAACGAGCGCTGTCGATGCGAGAAAGGCTAAGAAGCGTGAAAGGGAGTTGGGCCGAGTCAGCAAAAGCGCCAGCGTCGCTCCGTAGAGAATGCCCTCCCAGCTAATGGGCAGAATCCATGCGAAGGTTAGCAGGTGGATCCCGCCGGCGAGGGCCCAAGACAGAGCGATGCCGGTGAAGGGCCATGGGGCAGTGCGGTGATTTTGGGAGGCGCTGGGCATGTGTTTGGAAAGTAGGGACCGCTTCGCCTCCATGCTTCTGCAAGAAGACCTGCGGGTGCTCTGTTTGACTACCCGCTAGCGAGGACGGATCGAAACATCGAGCGGAGCGGCATTTCGCAACGTTGCTTTCGCTCGACCAAGCGGGAAGCGCGCCCGGCGAAGTGAAACGAGATCGAAGACAATCACTTTTTTTGCCTTAGCTTTCGATCTTGGTACGTTCCCCCTCTGGGCGTAGCTCTGCCGCTGCGTTCGCACGCCTTCAACCCGCTTATGTATTCGAACGACATGAAGTATTTTCTATCAACGTTTTCAGCCGCTTTTATTTGCATCACAGGTTGCGCCGAGCAGATCGAAACCGAAGTCCCTCTTTCCGTCCCTGAGGGCTCCGATGTCGAAATGGAGCTCGTCACGTCAGACGTTGTCGTCGGATGGGGAATGGCGTTTCTGCCTGACGGGAGCTTGCTTGTGACGGAACGATCCGGCGAGCTGTTCCATGTGAAGGAGGGCAAGGGGTCAAAGGTCGCGGGTCTGCCGGAAATAAGGGCCGGCGGGCAAGGCGGGTTGTTGGACGTGATCCTTCATCCGAACTATGAGGAAACGGGTTGGATCTATTTCTCCTACTCATCGCCCGAAGGCGCCCAGCCCGGCAGCAACACCGCGATCATGCGAGCGAAGTTGGAAGACGGTCGCCTCGTGGAGCAGGAAACGGTTTACAAGGCGACGCCCAATTCCGAGCGGGGGCATCACTTCGGATCGCGCATGGCCTTTGACGAGGAGGGCATGCTGTACTTTTCGATCGGGGATCGTGGAGATCGCGACGTCAATCCTCAGGATATCACTCGAGACGGGGGTAAAATCTACCGTATTCACGATGATGGTACGATTCCGGAGGACAATCCGTTCGTCGACGAAGATGGGGCGAAGAAGGCGATCTTTAGTTATGGCCATCGCAATCCGCAAGGAATGGCGATCCATCCGGAGACGGGCGAAGTTTGGATACACGAGCACGGCCCTCGCGGCGGCGATGAGATAAATATCGTCAAGAAGGGTGCGAACTACGGATGGCCGGTGGTGACCTATGGAATCAACTACAGCGGCACGTCGATCACCGATAAGACGTCGATGCCCGGCATGGAGGCGCCCTTTTTCTTTTGGGTACCCTCGATCGCCCCGAGCGGCATGGCCTTTGTGACCTCCGACAGGTATCCGCAGTGGAAAGGCAGCTTGCTGGTGGGAGCGTTGAGGTTCGCCTATCTGGAACGGCTGGAGATCGAAGACGGCGAGGTGGTAAAACGTGAGAAGCTTTTGGACGGACAAGGACGTTTGCGGGATGTTCGCCAGGGACCTGACGGCTACCTATACGTTTCTCTGGAAGGCCGCGGCATCTATCGCATCCTACCAGAGTAGGGCGAGCGTTCGTTTCGCGGTTTCCGAAGGCGGGACGAGCTATCGAGCGGGGATCTCCAGCACGTAGTCGTCCTGCCGTCCTACTCCCTTCACTTCGATGTGGTTTTCGAATACCGACACCGTCGCGTAGGCGGTTTCTTCGGTGTCCACCATGCCCTTCAGCGTGATGAAGTGAATGCCACTTTTGAAGCCATACGCGCCGTCGTGCCTGTGGCCGTTTATGTATGCGACGACGCAGGAGTAGCGTTCGAGCAGCGTTACGATTTCCTTCGCGTTCCAAGCGGCGTGCCTTTCGATTGGATACACGGGGTGGTGACTGTGGAGGATGACCTGTTCCCCCGCTCCTTGAGCCGCCTTAAGCTTCGCTTCGATCCAGTCGAGCTGCCGCTTGCCGATGCCGCCATTGTAGGAAGGGGGACTTCCTTTGAGGCCCTCATAGTAGGCAAGCGAGGCCTCGTGCTCAGGGCTTCCTTTCGGATAAGCGTACAGACTGAGATCGTTTGTATCCAAAATGAGGAAGCGCCATTTCCCGATGGCGAAATCGTAGTAGCGATCCCTTAGGCCGAGTCTAGCAGGGACTTGGGGTTTGAACCTTTCTTCGACCGAGAAGTCATGGTTGCCGAGAACGTGGTAGAACGGGGCAATCGATCGCTCGGTGATCGGAAGCACGACATCGTAGCTTTCCCAGCCGGTGTCGATAAAGTCGCCCAGGTGAACGACGTGAGCGAGGGACTGCTGGTTGAAATCCTCGATGCACGAAGCGAGCTTCTGCGGAGAAAGATCGTACTTTCTTCTTTCGGAGGTTCCATTCCGATACTGACAGTCCGCGATCGCCCCGAATTGGAAAAGCGGCTTTTCGCATTCTTCCGCTTGGCTTGGTTCGCAAACCGCCAGTGAGACCGAGAAGAGCAGTGCGATGAGGCGATGCGCGTCGTGTCTTGCCATGTCTAGTATTCGTTTTTGGTTGGCGTCGATTCGATGAGAAACTCTCCGTAGCGGTTCATGCCAGCCCCGCCTCCTGAGCCTGCATCGTAGATGTAGCGAACGATGAAATCGCCTTCGTTCGTTCGACTTGCCGACGACCGTATCCAATTTCCAGAGACGTTGGGAACCCTCAGTGTCGCTTCCCCCCAGCCATCGCGGTCCGTCGCGCTAAAAATCTCGCCGGATGCGTCATCGATGAACAGCAGGCAAACGTTTTCTCCAAATCGAATGAGATCGGCGCCTGGCTGCTGGGAATCAGCTGCCTCTCGCACTACGGCGCGATCCGTGATCAGTACCGCAGGGCTGATTTCGCCACGCGAGTCGATGCGCCGCTCTCGAAGTTTCAGATCGGCTAGCTGGTAGGCGACGACCACAGTGTCATTGCTGGGCAAATACACCAGGGGAAGGACCGAGCCAAAGGCGTCTCGCTCCGTGCCAACGCCACTGGCGATTCGCTGAGCGAAGCTGAGTTCGTTTTCGCCATTTAGTTTTCGGTACCAAATCGTGCCATCGCCCCCGAAATAGGCCAAGTGGATCGTCGAATCGGCGCCGAGCGTTGCTTGTGGGCCAGCAAGGAAAGGGGCGGCTTCTGGATCGATGATTTGGCTCGGACCCCAGGTGCCGTTTGCCGGGCAAACGCTGTAGCGAAGCGTTTCGCCGACGTAGAAAGCGACCTTGCTGCCATCGGGACGAACCACCAGTGAAGCGGCTTGGGCGATGGACCGCTCTCGAGCGATGGGCTCGTCAGTCAGTTCCCAGGTGTCGGGATGAGTCGGGTGATCCGAGGTGCGAAAAACATGGCGATACGCTGCCTTGGTGACTTGGTGAACGATTTGTATGGCGCCGTTTGTCATGCGGCCGTCCACGGATTCCAGGTCATCCGTCGCCGGACGATTCTCCCCGTCGACCTCGCTCCAGCTCTTCCCGCCATCGCTCGATTTGATCATCATGAACAGGTTGCTGCTTTCCGCGGGTTCCATGATGAAATAGAGGTCGCCGTTGCGCGCTTGCCAGGGACCGATGCGTCCGGGCGTCTCCACGAAGGTGCCGCCTACGTGACCGGCTGGCACAGCGAGTTCGACGCTGGCGATAGGCGCCCCTTCCACGGGTTCGCCTGTGGCGAACGCGAGACGAAAGTCGAAACGATCGCCCGCTTCGTTGGTTTCCGCGCCGTCTATCCAGCGGCGAATCACTAAAGGCCACTCGAATTCCATGTGACCCTTTTTTCTGGACCAGACCGGGGCTGCGGCAGCGAGGTTGACGCCGCTTCCGCCAGCGAAAGGACGCCGAGAGCCATCGAGCAGGTCACGCGTCGGCTGGCCATGGGAATAGGCGGAAGTGGCTACCACGCTAACCCTTGGCGAGCGTGGTTCCTCGCCTTTAGGGTAGGGGAAATCGTAGGCGCCTATCTCGATCCAATCCTCGTCTCCATTTCTTCGATACTGTAGAATCAGGCCTGGCATGCCAGCTTGCTCGTGTTCGGGTGTCTCCCATTCGAGGCGTAAGCGAAACGGTAGATCGCAAACGACCGAGAGGGGCTCGTTCGCTTTCGCTGCCCAGCCTGCGTTGGAGTTGAGCGGCTCCGTTATGTCCTGTCGAATGCGCCACGCGGGCTCCGCATAGGTGGATGCGGCAAGGGCAATGATCGCAAATTTGATGAGAATGAATAGGTTTTTCCAAAGCACGCGCCGACGGTATTTAGTCGCCGCGGGAGCGAAAGCGCTATTCCGCGGTGACGCGAAATCGTAACGTTCATCCGGTCAAAAGGCATCTTGCATCCCACCTTTCGCGTTGAGCGGCGGTTCGATGGATCGATCCGCGATCTGCCCTATCGAAGATATTCCTTCAATAGAACAGCGAGGCGAATCGTAAGCCTGTACAGAGAGGGCAATGAACGCTGGAGGAACGCACCACGCTTTCAGTTCATGTTCGCGAATTTTCGAGTAATTTGTTTTTTTGATATCATGAAACGTAAAATGAGTTCCACAAGGCGCGTCAAAGTCATGTTCTTCGCCGCCGCATTCATCTCCTTCCTCCTTGCCAACTACCTTTGGTTTTCTGGACATCGGGAGCAGGGGATCTTCGTTGGAATCTGGGTACCTTCGATCTGCTCGGCCGGGGCATTGCTACTAGCGAGGGGGCGTCATGAGTGATCTGGCTCTGCTGATTATCGGGCTGCTGGTGAGTTTTCTCTGCCTTGGAGGTTTGCTTATCCATGTGTTGATTCAGGACAACGTATCGGACGTGGGTGACGTTGATGACTCGAAGGACGAAAGACCGGCGAGAGAGAAGGACGAGCGGTATCCGTGATGCTTCTCAAGGCCTGTTTATGGGGTTTGTCGATCCCGTCTGCGCGTCGATGTTTGTGCGATTTCTAAAGCGCTGTAGGATCAAGTTATGGAGAAGCTAGCTGAAGACATTTGGGTGATGCCGTTCGAGTTGAAGGCTCTGGGCGTGAATGTCGGGAGAAACGTTACGGTGATTCGACTGTCTTCCGGCGAGTTGTTGCTTCATTCGACCGCTCCGTTTTCTCAAAGTCAGATGGGGGAGATCCGATCGCGCGGAGAGGTTCGTTGGATCACGGACCCGATGGTCGACCACGACACTTATTCGAGGCAAGGTCAGACAGCGTTTCCGAGCGCAGCGTTTCTGGTGTCGGAAGGGTTTCCGGAAATCGATGACCTCAATCGAAAGCCTTTGATGCCTGTACCCAATGAGTGGTTACAGGAGGTGGAGGTCGTGCGGCTCGAGGGCGCCAGCAGTTTCAACGAGCACGTGTTCTTCCATCTGTCGAGCCGTACCTTGATCGTTTGCGATTTGCTTATGAATTTTCCCAAGGTCGATTCGCTTTGGTCGTCGGCCTTGCTCCGCATCGGTCTGGGCCCCGAGCGCGCTCCAGGCACTTCGCGACGGTTGAAACTTGCGATCAAGGATGAGCAAGCGTTTCGGGCATCCGTCCGAAAGGTGATGGAGTGGCCGTTCGATAAAGTGGTCGTGGGTCATGGCGAGCCGATTCGCGACGACGCTTATGATCGCTGCAAGCGGGCCTTCGAGTTGGCCGGCTGGCTGTAGGCCCGGGGTTTGTTGTAGATCAATTCTGGGGGCTGAGTTTTCAACCCGTGAGGACCGTTTTCAGAAAATCGAAATAAGGCTGTCGGTATTCGTCGGTCTCGTTGTGCAATTCATGGTAGGCTCCCTCGAAAACCCGAAAGTCAGCCCCCGGTTCATGGGTGTCGAAGTACTCTAGGGCTTCGGAACAGGAGACGATTCGGTCATCGCCGCCAATGGCCCCGAAGATAGGGCAGGGGGCGGCGATCGGGCGACTGAACACCTCTCTTGAGGCCTGCACGAGGCCGAAGAGGAGTTTGGTATGGAGACGCTTGAGGCTTAGGGAGTCCGTTTCGAGATTCCGGGCGATCGCTTTGTCGTGCGAAAGATTGTGACGGTTGAGCGTCGATCCGATGGGGATGGAGAAAGGCGTTTTACAGAGCGCGTTGACGAGGCCGCGAGGAAGGGAGTTGACCATCGCTCCGCCGCGTCCTCCGAGTCCGATCGGGGGAGAGGCAAGAAAAAGGCGCTCGGGTGCGGGGGCTTGTTCAGGGCAGGATTGCGCGAACCCAGCGGCGATAAGAGCGCCCATAGAGTGTCCGAAAAGCGTGTATCTAAAATTTGGATGCGTGCTGGAGAGTTGGGCGACGATGTCTTCCAGGTCGCGAAAGTAGGTGTCGAACGAATCGATGTAGCCGCGCAGCCCATCGCTTTTCCCGTGGCCGCGGAGGTCGTATCGAAATATGTTGAAACGATCAGCGAAGAGTCGCGACAAGTGAGCTTCTCGACCAATGTGCTCTCCGATCCCATGGACGCAAACGAGCCACGCCGTTGAGCTGCCTCGTATCCATTCGCAGTGGAGTTCGGTGCCGTCTCGAACCCGCAGGCGCTTGCTGGTGGTAGAATCCTGTTTCATGCTTTCGAGGCAAACTGGCCCTTGCGTTCTGGAAAATGGGGAGCCGCTTCATTTGATGCAGTTCTCCTATCTGGGGATTTGCGCTGACGCAAGGGCTTGGGAGCTCTAACGTCTAACAGTCTGAGCTCCGTCGGCTTTTCGTTTCAACGAGTCTGGTCGATATGCTGTCCGAACGCGATGTCGTAGCCGTCCAAGTCCTGAGTTCCGAACTCGCGGCAACCGTAAGGCTGATCGCATAGCCCGTAGTCGATCTTCGCTCCTCTCGCTAAGAACTCCGAGTAGAGCATCTCAACATCCGACACCCAGAAGTAGATGTTCCAAAGCTTATCGGCAACCGTCCAATGAGGAACGACATGTTTCGGGTCGTCAGCCTGACGCAACATGACAAACAGCCCATCACGTTTCAGAATAACAAAGTTCGGCGGCTCTCCCCAAAAGCGATCATAGTGAAACCCCATCGCGTCTCGATAGTGGTTAGCGGCAGCGACTACATCCTTTACCAACAGAATAGGCGACGAAGCAGTCAGTTTAGCTTTCGAGTCTGTATCCATTTCCCCCTGCAGCAGAGGTTGGGAAATGCCATGAGATTGGCAAGTCTGTTAGCGTTTTCGACTTTGAGATCAGTCTCGAGACGATGATTCGATAATGAGCTGATGGATGCTTTCCGCCATGACCTTGTAGCCAGCAGCGTTAGGATGAACCTTGTCGCTTTTTAGCGACGGCGTCTGAATGATACGTCGGATCGAATCCTTCTCCAGAGGCAGACTGTATTGGTCGGCGAGGTCCTGGTAGAGATCTGGCACGCTAAGGGTTAATCCCGGCTTGGGGACACCGATCAGAACGATGTCCGCGCCTTGGGCCTTTATGAGCGTGATCATCTTCTCTAGATTGGATTTTGTCTGTTCCGTGGGCTGTTTGCGCAGCATATCATTCCCTCCGTAGCAGAGCAAAACGAGGTCAGGGCGCGTTTCTTCAAGGGCCTTCGGCAGCCTCGCAAGACCTGCTGTGGTATCTTCGCCGCTGATTCCATAGTTCTCGATCTCGCAATTCAGCAGCTCAGAAAGGATGGATGGATAACTGTACTCCGATTCAGCCCCAACGCCTGAGGTAAGACTATCGCCAAACGCCAGTATTTTTGTGGATCGATCGACTGTATCTATTTTATCATGACGAGCGCATCCACCGCTCAGGGTGAATACAAGAAGCAGAAGAGAACTGAGAAGGGTATGTGTGCTTTTCATAGGAGTCGCTTGATTGAATCGACATCTTTGGACCCGTTTGGAGCTAAAAGTGCGATACGCGATACCTCGCGAAACGCTTTCGCTGCCCTAGAGGAGGGAGCTCAGTCGGCGTAATCAATCGGTAAAATCGAGGGTGGATGGGATTCTTTCCATGCGCTGACAGGCGTTCGCGCCGACAGAGATGGGGCCGCGCTATGACTCTTCGAGCGAGCGACGACTGACCTCACCACCAGCATTTCACTAATCCATTATGACCAACGACGTGCAATGGCTGACCCACCTACTGGTGGAGTCTAGCATCCTGAACCCGAAACACTGTCAGATCCTGAGGTCGAGACTTCCCAAGGACATCGATGCCCGAGAGTTCAGCGAAATCCTTCAGGACTACGATCTCTGCCCGGACAAGGAGTTGCTGAAAAGTCTGTTGGAGCAGGCGCTGCAACAGGACCGAGCCGGTGTGAAGCCGCCTTGCAACCCATTTGCCACGGAAGAAGAGCGAGCGGCCGCCGTGCAGACTGCCACTCAAACACAGCCGAGTTCGGATGCCAGCCGGGCGGTGGCGACTACGCCGCGTTTCGAGAACGAGACCGTCGCTAAGCCGGCTCCCGTGGCGCGCCCATCTACTCCGCTGGAGACGAAGCGTCCTGCCATGCAGCCAAAGTCCGAACCCGCCCGACAGACGGTTCGGAATCCGCCGGCTGATGTTCGCTCCGTGGGGTCTTCGCCATCAGCCCTCTCTGACGCCACCCCCGCCTTCGATCGACCGCACGCCGCTGCGATGCCGTCATTCGACGCCGCGACGATCGACTCCGAGCCCGCGGCAAGAAACCTGCTCGCTCAGGCGTTGCTCGCTTGTCAGAGGCAGGGGATCAGCGACCTGCACCTTTCGGCAGGTTCTCGGCCCTTTGGGCGCAAGGATCGGCAAATCGCCTACCTCGGCTCCGCTCCTTTGTCTGCGGCGAAAGCTGACCTGTTGAACAAATCCTTTCTGTCGCCCCGCAAACGGCAAGCCTTCGAGGAAAGCAGGGACCTCGACTACGCTCTTGAGCTTGGACCGGGGGCTCGCTTCCGAATCAATGTCATGCAGCACAAGGATGGCGTCGCGGGCACCTATCGTGTCGTCACGGAACGGATACGAAGCCTTGCCGAGCTGGGGTTCGAGGCGACCGGCCAAATCGAGAAGCTGCTGGACTACCACAATGGGCTAGTGCTGCTGACAGGACCTGCCGGATCGGGAAAATCGACCACATTGGCGGCGCTCGTGGACTACATGAACGAGCACCGAACCGACCATATCATCAGCGTGGAGCAGCCGATCGAGTTCGTTCATCGCTCCCGCCAATGCCAGATCACCCAACGCGAGGTCGGCAGCCACACCCAGACCTTTCACAGCGCCTTGAAGGGGGCCCTGCGTCAGGATCCGGACATCATCGTCATTGGCGAGATGCGCGACCTGCAGACCATCGAGATGGCGATCAGCGCTTCGGAGACCGGTCACCTCGTCATCGGCACCATGCACACCAGCGATGCCTCGACCACCTTGAACCGCCTCCTTGACGTTTTCCCGGCCGCTCAGCAACAGCAGATCCGAGCGATGGTTTCCGAGTCGCTGCGCGGCATCATCTGCCAGCGACTGCTTCCGGGCAGGAACGGCGGCACTCATTTGGCTGCGGAGCTCCTGATCAGCAACGTGGCGGTGAAAAACCTGATTCGCGAAAGCAAGATCGAGGGGCTGTCCAACGTGATCGAAACCGGAGCCAGCCAAGGCATGATCCTCATGGACAAGTCCATCATGAAGCTCTGGCAGAGCGGGGCCATCTCCGGCTCCGTGGCTCGGGCGAATCTTGTTAGCGAAATGCTCAAGGCCCAAATCCCCGCATAACCCAATTCTCTCATGGCCCAAATCGACGCCCTCCTAAAGGAAATGCTCAGCAACGATGGCTCCGACCTCCACTTGACGGTTGGCCAGCCTGCCAAAATCCGCGCTTCGGGATCGATTCGCGACCTTTGCGCCTCGCCAATCAGCGAAAGCGAAATGCAAGCCTTGCTGCGCGAAATCTGCCACGAGGAACAATGGCAGAAGTTTATGGATACAGGCGATCTGGATCTCGCGCATGAGATTCCAGGCGTCGCCCGATTTCGGGGAAGTTTTCTCAACAACTACTGGGGACCTGGGGCGGTGTTTCGTCAGATCCCGGCCAAGATTCTCTCCTTCGACGATCTGAAGCTTCCCGCTCAACTGAAGGATATCTGCAATCTAAATGAGGGTCTCGTTCTCGTGACGGGACCGACAGGTAGTGGAAAATCGACTACGCTGGCTGCGATGATCGACTACATCAACGAGACGCAGGACAAGCATATTATCACCATCGAGGACCCGATCGAATTCGTGCATCCGTGCAAACGCAGCGTCATCGTCCACCGCGAAGTGGGCGAGCACAGCCAATCCTTCGCCAACGCTCTCAAAGGTGCGATGCGGGCCGACCCGGACGTGGTGCTGGTGGGTGAGATGCGTGAGCTGGAGACCATCAAGCTCGCCCTCAGCTGCGCCTCGATGGGCATGCTGGTTTTCGGCACCTTGCATACCAACAACGCCCCGAAGACCATCGATCGCATCATCGACGCGTTTCCTGCCGCGGAGCAGAACCAGGTTCGGACCATGTTGGCGAGTTGCCTCTCAGCGGTCGTTTCACAGTTGCTCTGCAAGCGAGAGCCCAAGGGGCGAGTGGCGGTGCATGAGATTCTTCTCAAACATGAAGCTCTGCCAAATTGCATCCGCACCGGCAAGATCAGCAACGTGCGGGGACTGATCGAGAGTAGTCAGAGTCGTGGTATGGTCACCATGGATACGAGCATCATGAAGTGTCTGCAAGGTGGTCTTATTTCCCGTGATGAGGCTTACATGAAATCTACCAACAAGGATCTCTTCGCCCCTGGGCGAAACTAGATAGACCAGAGCGAAGGCGTCCTGGTGCGCCTCGTCTCTACGTCGCGCTTTTTGTATCTAAAAATGATGGAGAATCGGGCGTTGGGGCACTCGCTCCTTTCTCCTTTTCCGACTTCGGGAAGCCGTTTCCTGGGGTTGTCCATCAGCAGCTCTTAGGCACTCGTTCAACGACTGCCGATGCAGAAGGTGAAGGCGAGCGGGAGGCTATGGAGAACGTTCGGTTTTCGCGGGGATGATGGCGGTGAAAGTCGTGCCGGCGTTTTCGTCGCTACGTGCTTCAAGCTCTCCTCCGTGCTCTTTTACGAGCCGGGCGGAGGTCGGAAGTCCAATGCCCCAGCCCCGGGAGGCATGGGCTTTGCCTTCAATGGCGCCGCGCCGAAAGAGTTCGAAGAATTCCTTCAATTGCTTTTCGGGGATGGGCTTGTCGCATACGTTTCGCACAGAGAGCTCATAGCGTTGCTCGTCTCCCTTTCGTAGTGCGATCGTGATCGGAGCGCCTTGAACGCCGTATTTGACCGCGTTGGAGACCAGGTTGGCTAGGACTCTCTGAATCGCGTGGGGGTCGACGTGGGCAAGGCAGGGGGATTCGGTATCCGGGACATCTATGGCGAATCGGTCGCCGTGCAAGATCTTGAACTCTTCGATCGTTTCCATGCAAAGCGTTCTTAAGTCGATGGATTGCTGTCGCAGCAGCACTGATTCTCCGGCCCGAATTCGGGCTGAGTCGAGCAGGTCCTCCAATAGTCGGATGGCTCTTCTGGCATTTCCCTTGATGAGCTGGAGCACGTCTTTGCTGTTATCCAGTTCGAGCAGATCGCTGCCTGCGGCAATGACGCCTAAGGGGGACCTCATGTCGTGGGCGATCGCGTAGAGCAAACGCTCTCGTTCTTCCTCCAGCAATTTGCGATGGGTGATGTCTCGCGTCACTCCGACCACCGAATTGACCGAACCGTCCTGCTTTCTTATGGGAGCGAAAATGTATTCATAGTACCCATACTTGCCATCAGGGTTGTTGTATTCGTTTTCTCCGCGAATCGTTTTCCCCAGAAACGCCAGCTTTAGCTGGGCCTCGTGCAGTTCCACGAGGGATTGCGGATAGCCCAGCTCAGCGAAGTTTTTTCCGACGGCGTCCTCTTTCGTCAGACCCCAAAGCGATAGCAATGCCTGGTTGACGAAGGTGAGTCGCAGGTCCTCATCGAACGAGTAGACGAAGTCCTGATGGACGTTGAGGAGGCCGTGCAGAGCGTTTCGCTCCGAATCAGAGAATTTCGCTTCCTGAATCAAGGGTGGGCTGGGAGTAGCGATCTCGGAAAACTCGTACTGCTCACCGCTGGAGGTGGTCAACTTGTGGTCTTGGATGGAGCTGGCGCTTGCTTTGAGCATGAATGGAAAAAACTGGGCGTAGAATAGTCGCTTTTTGCGAGGGATGGCAAACCGGTTGTGAGCGGGCAATTTATTCGGACATGGCCGCTCTCGCAAAGACGAGGTGGGGTTTCGCGCTAAACTCAGCGCACTCGCTTTACGCGGATCGCTGTGTTGCGGTGCCTGTTGTGTTGTGCCGCTGCGCCCGGCGGGCCAAAATTCGGAGGTTAGGGAATCGTCGCCTAGCGATGACCAGACCAAGGCGAAGCGGGTCGCAACGCAAGTTTAGATCGATACGCGAGCAGGCATCGAGATAATGGGCACGTCTGATGCACTTGCCTCGGGCCTTCGTGCGGCAGATGGCGGAGCGCCTGGAGTCTGAGAGGGTTGATGCGAATTTCGTATAGCGACGGTTGGGGTGTAGAGTGGAAGGCTACTGGACCTCCTCGATGCGGGACCAATCGCGCGAGTTGAAGTTGGGGTCGGTGTTGATATCGTAGAGGGCGTCGTTGTGTAGAACGTAGTTTCCTTGGCCGTCGGTGTAGGCGTTCTGGTAATACGAAGGCAGATTCACGGTACTTCCAGAAGGTGTGGAATAGGTAGTGCGTTCGTGGATACTGTTGACCTCCAGGCTCTGCATCCGATCGCTCGAAGCGTTGCGGGACTTCCATCCATTGAAGCTTATATCCAAGACGTCTTCGCCCTGAGTGGCGGCAGTGTTTTGCCAGCCCTGCCGCGCGGCGGCCGCTTTGGCCATTCCCTCTTGGATAGCAAGCTGACGCACGCCTTGGTTCCATTGGTCGATGGCGTAGGCCCAATCGGGGTTCATCCGCACGGAGCGGGCGACAGCTGCAAGCTGAGGGTCGTTGAGGTAGTCGCTACCGACCGGCCCGGCGAGGGCGATCGCGTTGAGAATGTTCCATTTGGCGATACGGGTGGCGCCGTTTGGCTGTACGAACGCGTAGTTAGTAATTGTGGCGAAGTTAGTGGACTCGATTTGCTTGCCGTTTTCTTCATAACGAAGGACAAGTTTGCGGGCGTCGATTTGGTAGGTTTGGCGTTCCCCAAACTGCCCGGCCTGACGATTGTCGATCTCGATTTGCTGAAGGATCGGGCGCGCGTTGCGTCGCGCCATTTCGATGAGTTCGGGGGCCGGCTCTTCTGAGACGATCTGAACGTTTGAGATCGGACTTTGCGGATTTGCCTGCACGATCGAGAGCATGATCTCGCCGAGCGAAGTGGGCTGGCGAAAGGCGGGACGGCCCTCGTATGGCTGCATGAACGGGAGCTGGGCGAAGTCGGTGTAGATAAACTCCAGAAGAGGGAGGTAGGAAAAGGCCCGGCCGTCGGGAGCCTTGACATCTATGGAGCCAAAGTAGGGAACGTTGTGATACGCTTGAAACTGTTCGAACTTGCCCTCCTGTTTCCAACCATCGGGTACGAAGACGAAGTAGGCTGGCACCCGGTTCCTGCTGACGTCGAGAACAGGCTGATCCTTGAATCGCATTGCAGGTGATTGAGGAGTGGATACGGAGGTTCTTGTTTCTTCGACAGAGTCGACTTTCTTCGGTGAAACGCTCGACAGGTTGTTCGTACCGGTTTCACGGTAGTTGGTGAAACCGAAGCGACCGGTTCCCATGGCGACGATGCCGAGTGCGCCGCGGCCGAGCTGGTCTGACTGCATGCTTGCGAGGTCGCGACCATTCACTGATACGCGGATGGTTGAATCGTTTTCGCTTACGGTGATCTTTTGGAATCCGCTCTCGGCCGGTTCGAAGGAGCTGGATTGCGTCAGCCCGAAGCCGTCCTGATCGCGTCGGTAGATTTCCAGTACACTGTCGGGACCGACTACGATGGCGTAGTAGCTTTTGGGCGAATCTTGATATCCGTAGAGAATGCCGGCTCTAGCGTTCGAGTCGGCTTCGGCGGGATTCACCAGCGCCATGACGGTTCGCTTGCCGGCCTGATCTTCGACGTAGTTGGAAAAGTAGTACTGGATGGATCCCGAATCCTGTCGGTTTTCGAGCCAGTGAATTCCATCCGTTCGAGTGACGGACCAGGCTCCGTCATCGCCGGTTTGGATGACGTCTTCGAGCGGACCTAAACCCTCGGGGGAGAATGGCTTTTCTCCGCCGCAGGACGTAAGGAAAACCGTGGATGCGAGCAGGATTGCTAGTAGGAATGAGCGGATCATAACGGCTGTCGGTTAGCGAGGCGACTAGGGCGCTGGGGTTTCGGCGATTTTGTAGAAACCCATCGTTTCAGGAAGGTCTGCGATGGTGAACGACGCGTCATCGCCGTCGCCCGTCAGCGTTTCGACCTCTATGAAGGGTGTTACGAGATCGGGTGAATACATTAGCTGGTACGTAGCTCCTGTCGAGGTCGGGAACTCGATGGTCAATCCGGATTCGAGGGTCAGGACCGTGCTCGTTTCCACGCGTTCGACCAGTTCGCCCGTCGGTCCGCCATCGCCGTTTCCACCGCCATCGCCGTTTCCACCGCCATCGCCTCCTCCTCCGTCGCCGCCTCCATCATTGCCGCCTCCACCGCCAATGGGCTCGCCCGCGCAGTCTGCTAAGGAGAGTGGCAGACTCGCCACAGGGATCGTGGTGGGAGTTAGAGTGGTGTTGCCTTCCGAGGCGGCGAGATCGACCGTGTCCAGCGTCAGCGAGTAGTCCGTCACTTCGAGGGTGACGGGAGCGGAGCTTGCGGTTGTGCTTGAAAAATCGATACAGTCGTCTTCGACCGCTTGCAGGTTCTCGTCCAGGCTGACCGCTAGCAGCTCGTTGGTGTCTGGGAAAAACTCCATGCCCAGGAAGTGCTCGTCGCTGGCGGGGGTGACCCTGAATGCCGCGGGGGTGGAGTCGCGGGTGTACGAAGCGCTTTCGATCGCGAGGTCGTGGCTCGCTTTGACGATGCTGATCGTTTGGTCGGACTCCGTTTCGCCGCTTGTCGTGGAAAGATAGACCTTTTGCGAAGTGACGCCTAGTACGGTGAGGCTGGTGCTTCCTGCGATATTGATGGAGTTTGTGAACTCGCCGGTCTCGATATCGATGGCGGTTACGAAGGGAACGAGGGCTTCCGCTTCGAGGTCGATCAAGGATCCGGAGGCCCAGATCCTATCGATGGTGGCAGTCGGGCTGAGGAGATTGTAGAGGGCGAGGCTCGTGCCGGCGACTTTCTTCGACCAGAGCAGTTCACCTGATGAACTGATTTTCGCAAGAACGGTGGCGTTTGAGAAGGTGCTGAGGTCGGTGTAGGTAAACGAGACGAAGAGATCTCCGTCTGGTGAAAGGTAGAGGTCTTGGGCCGAGGCGGCGGCGGAGGTTTCGCCTACGGCGCGCTGGAAGGATTTTGCCCAAAGAGGATTCCCGTCCGCGTCGAGTTTCGCGATTAGGTGGGTGTTGGAGGTCGCAGCGACGATGGAACCTTCAATCACCTCCGCTTGGAGGTAGTGGTTTCCGGATACCGGATCATGAATGACGGTGAAGCTTTGCGTCTTGTTTTCCACGCTCGTCTCGTCGATCAAAACGGAGCTTGAATAGCGCTTGTCGATGACGGGATCTCCGGAGCTATCGACGAGCAGCAAGGCGAGGGAATCGTCCTCCTCCCATTGTGTGCCCCAGGTGCTGTCGAAAGCTACGTATCCTTGAAGCTGGTAGTCGCGAGCGTTCGCCTCATCGATTTCGAACGAGTAATAAGGGCTCAGGTCGGATCCGTTATAGTTAGCCAAACGAATTTTATCGTCCTCGTAAATGACGCCGGCCACGATTCGCTCATTGTCCAAGGCTTCGGGAAGAATGAGCGATTGGCTGGTGTCTTCCAAATCCTCGGGGTGGATATACGCGGACCAAAGCAACGTCCCATCGTCTTCGAAGGCCGCTGTCGCGGGGCCGAGTTGAAATTGGGGATTTCCCTCGTTTTCCAGCCAGGCGACCATGAACGCACCATTGGGGACGGTGATGTCCGCCGGAGCGAGGGCTTCGTCGTAAGGCCATGCGAGGAGTTGGGCGAAAGCGAAGTCTGGAATGCTGGGGTCGTCTACGGAAAGGGTGCGAGTGAAGGAGGGGGCTGCTTGAAGCGAGAAGGCGAAAGAGAAGGCGGTCGCGACAAGCAGCGAAAATGCGGCCCGGCGCGATGCACTCCGGATGGAGTTCGTTTGAGTCATCGAAGGTGGCGGTTAGGATTGAGCCAATCGCCCAGCCGAACGACTGCGAACATACGAAGTCACAGCCCACAGATGCACAGGATTAGGCTAGGCTTTGAGCAGTTTGGATTCGAAGAAGGACCGTAGGCGGTCGGACCTTGGGGCGCAACACTAGAGCGTTTTACGTTTGGTGAGACGCGAAGCCTGTATTCCGCGCGCAGCGGCTTTCGCAAAGGGGGCGAGGTAGGGACGAAGCGGGGACGTGTCGGAACGGTTGCTAGCTCTCGTGAGCGGGATGTCGCGATTTTATAGTATCCAAGGATAGGATACGAATAGTCGATGCCCTTCGAGATGTGCGTCCTTGCTTGTCGCTCCTCACCAAGGAGACTGTCCGAAAGCGTCTTGATAGGAACGCTTCACTTGCATGAGGTGGGGCTTGGGCAGTCGAGGCTGATCTCGGCAGCGTAGGGCGAAGTCGTGGGCTTTCGACTCGTCTCCGGCATTGATCCAGTGGATGGCGAGCGTGGATAGTACCATGGGATCTTCGGGAACGATTTCGAGCGCTTCCTGCAGTGTTTGCACGGCGAGCTCGTTTTTGCCCTGTTGAAAATATATCAGCGAGCATTCGATGAGGCCCAGGATCTCCGCCGGACGCAAAGCGGCGACAGTTTTAAACGCTTCGAGCGCTTCGTCCAATCGGCCCATGGCCTTGAGCCGCTTTCCGTTTAGGGAGTGCAAGGTGGGAGAGTCCGGACACTTGCGCAGGCCTTCTTCAAGCAGGCGCTCGGCTTCACGCTGCGACTGGCTGAGCTCGATCAGCGTCGCCCAGCCGTCGCCGTATCGAGGGTCGAGCTCGACCGATCTCCGGAGGGATTCTTTGGCTGCCGGTAGGTCGCGAAGTTCGATCCGTAGGAGGCCCAGTTGGAAGTGGGCGTGGGCGTAGGCGGAGTCGACTTGGATGGCTTTTTCAAGTAGGCGAAGGGCTCGTTGCTGCTCCCCTTTGCGTCGCGCCGCGCCTGCGTCGAGGGTGAGTCGAAACGGGTCGTAGCAATCCTCGCTCACTTCGTCGAGCCAGGGGTCCGGAATTTCGATGTATGAGTCGGTGCTTTTCGCCCGGCTGCGGATGGCCCGGGCGTTCTCGGTCTCGCCGAGGCGCTCGTACACGGAGACGAGTATGTTTTCTCCAATGCCCACATCGCTCGCTAGCCCGGCATCTTCCAGCCGCGTTTTTGCCTGCTCCCAATTTCCAGCGGCGATGTCAGCCTGGGCCAGACCGGCGATGGCGTAGGGGTTTTGGGGGTCGGATTTCAGCGCGGCCTCGTAGAGCGGCACGGCCTCGGCGGCGCGGTTGGTCTTTATCATCGCGTCTGCCAGGTTCAGCTGGGCTGGCAGGTAGTCGGGGGCGATCCGCGCGGTACGCTGCCACAGAAGCATGGCCTGATCGAGTTGTCCGTAGAGGGCGTAGATGGATGCCAGCCGATTGGTCCAGCGGCCGTTTTGTGGGTCCGAATCCACGAGCGCTCCGTAGAGGGTAGCGGCTTCTTGGGTGTATCCGTTCGCGTGGTACATGGCGGCGAGCGCACCGAGCCCCTCTCGCCAGTTTTTGCCAGACCGGACCTGATTTTCCGCTGTTTCGATGCGCTCGATAAATTCTGGATAAACGATATCGGTTGGTCGTGTCGGCAGGGCTGCTATGGCTTCTTCGTGAAGTCGAGCTTCACGGGCGTGGGGCAGGTAGGCGATGATGCCGCCGATCGCCAAGGCGGCTAGGATAGCGCTGGCGATGATCCACTTCGTTGCTCTGTTCATCGCTGCTGCTCCTCCTGCTTCCAGAGCAGAATTCTGCTCATTCGGTCGTTGAAAGGTGGATACGCGTGAAAGCCTCCGGTGATTAGGGAAGTGCGACCCGTGCCGTCGAAATCTCCGGCAGCGATGGTTAACAGCTGGATGGGCGAGTAGGCAAGCACGTGGGGAGTGAAGTTCAAGCGGCCATCGTTGCGAAACCAAACCAACGACTGGGAGTCCGACTTCGACCAGTCGTTGAACGCCGCCACGGCGACGACGTCCATATTGCCGTCTCCATCCAGATCGGCTTCGATGGGTGAGTAAGCGCCGCCAAGGTCCCCGATGCGATGAAAGCGAAAGTATCCGTTTCCCTTGTTTTCCAGCCACTGCACGCCGTGCCAGGGGCGGGGGCCAGGGATGCCGACTGGGCCGAATCCGTCTCCGTTGGAAAACAGAACGTCCGGCAGTCCGTCACGGTTGAGATCCCCGACCGTCATTCCGCTGGAGGAGAAGTCCTCGTTGGTGGAGCTCCAGATCGCTTTCTTGGAAAAGTTCCCCATACCATCGTTTTCAAAGTACCAAACCTGTTCCCATTCCTGGGAAACCAGCGCTACGATGTCGGGAAAACTGTCACCATTGAAGTCTGCTACAGACACGTTTATGGTGCCCGATAGGTCCAGGAGATTGTGGCTCTTGAATTCCCAGGGCCCGGTTCGCTCCATCCAACGGATTTCTCCTTGGTCGTATCCAAATTGTCCTACAGCTAGGTCGAGTTCGCCATCCCGATTGAGGTCGGCTGCTCTAACATCGTTGACGCGAGCGACGTTTCGCAGAACCCAGTGCGGCGTGAAGGATTGTTTCCCGTCGTTTTCCAGGATAACGATCGACCCGATCCGGTCGTTGTTTGGGAAGACCTGGCCCATGTTTGATACGAGCAGATCGAGGTCGTCGTCGCCATCGATATCGACCGCCTCCACGTGCACGGGCGCTTGCATTTTCTCGGCCAAGACGAGTTCCTGGAACGTCCCGTCGGAAACTTGTCGAAGCCAATAGATCCGGTTCTCCTGGGCTTCGCAGAAGACGGCGTCCATGCGATCATCCTGGTCGAGGTCCACCGGGGTGACGTGGGCGATCCACGGACGTCCTTTGATTGGGGCTCCGATCCGTTGTTGGGAAAGGAGGTCCAGATCGTCCACCGCCTTGGCGTGGGCCGCTACCGGGGGCAGGGCGAGGGGTTCGTTTTCCGAAGGGGGAGAGCACCCTTGCAGCAGGATAAGAAGACAGGGGATAACCGTCGCGAGGGGCCGGACGGGCGGGAGGTGGAGGAGGGGGACCATTTGATCCGATGAGAAATGATGCAGCCGACTCGCGCAATTTTAAATGCCCGCTCAGCTCGCTCGCGGCCAATTGTTTGGTCAGCGCGATGAGGAGCGTTTTCGCATCACGAATTTAAGAATTCGATGCTACGGGACAACCCGATTTTCATTGTCGTGCCTGCGTGCTGCGTTTGCACTCTTCTTGTGTATCGTTTTCTCCGTTCTCGCACCCTGTTTTCGGATCTGACGAGCTGCATCGCTTTTGTATCCATCCTAGTCTTGCCAGCGACCGCTGAGCCGAACCTTAGGATTTGGGGGCTGGACTTTTTTGGTCAGTCTTTCGTCCCGAGCGAGTAGGGGGCAGCCGTTGCGATCGCGGCGGATGGATCCCACAGCGCGGTGCGACTGCCTACCGGTGCGGAGGACCTGCCGCTCGATCTAAGCTATGATTCGAGCCGCGGCTACGTTCACAAGGCGCCGTATAAGGATCCGATCGTATCCGGCGAGACGGCCACCATACGAGCGATCGCTACCGGCACGCGCTTTCCCGATAGCGAAACTACGACGAGCGACTATGAACTCGCCCAAGTCGAGCTCCCCGTTGCATCGCTAGGTCGGAACGTTTATTTGAAGAATAAAAGAGTCGCCCTTTCAAATCCAACCGATGGCGCGGCGATTTATTATACATTGGATGGCAGCGAACCCACTGCCTCCAGCAATGTATATATCGAGCCGATTGAAATCACTGGCGTGACGTCGCTAAAGGTGATGGCGTTGAAGGATGGATACGCGGATAGCGGTGTCGTGGAAACTCAACTACACCTCGTAGATGATTCGATCGGGCTGGACGTAGCGCTCGCTTGGACCAGCGAGCCGGAATTGCTCTTCCTCTCGTTTCTGACCAGCGAAGGCATTATTTATACGCTTCGAGGGTCTGGTGACTTGCTGAGTTGGGAGACTGTTTGCGATGACATCGTCGGAGACGGCGAAGAGCGCTCCATCGTGGTGGAAGCGGGCGCTCGGTCCTTGTGGTTTTTCGAGGTGCATGGAGAGTCCGCCCCGAGCGATTGAGAAAGCCGCCGCCAGCAACGGGGCTTATTTGATGCCGCTAACGACTGTGGTCGCGACTGCTTTTACGCTGCGGGGAAGGGCAGTCGCGGGATTGGCTGTCTAGGCTGCCTACTGGGGCGTGCGCATTCTGGTGGGTGTCGGTTGGGCGGCCTGGTCGCGGCTTCGCCCCGATTTGAGGTTATGGAACTGGCCCTGAAATCGGTCGAAAAGAGCCAGCTGTGAAGATGCGGCCGGAGCGCCCGTCGGTAAGCGCCTAGCCTCGTTTTCCCGAGGATTATCGGATCCGAACCTCCTGCCCGACCGCCTCCACGTAGATCCTCTCGAGGAGCTTTGACTGGGGCATGGCGATGCGTTGTCCGATGCGGGAGGCGAGATACAGGGCGAGAGCGATGACCAGCGACCCGGAGAAGACCCACAGTCCCCACGCCGATAGGC
Organism: Pelagicoccus sp. SDUM812003; assembly: GCF_031127815.1. Lineage (NCBI taxonomy): Bacteria > Pseudomonadati > Verrucomicrobiota > Opitutia > Puniceicoccales > Pelagicoccaceae > Pelagicoccus > Pelagicoccus sp. SDUM812003. Next base: position 575,438 of record NZ_JARXHY010000001.1, read on the forward strand.
CGACGAAGAGTTGGCAGGCGCCGAACATGCCGGAAAACATGCCCACGATGCCAACGATCAAATAGCCGTAGAGGTAGAGCGCCCACACGTTGGCGTTGGGGCCGAAGGTGCCACGTACTTGAGTGCCTCCGGACTCTGTCTGCTCGAGGCTTACGTTTAGCCGCGGCGTCCAGAAATGGCGGTCTTCTTTGGGGATTCGCAAGCAGACGAAGCCTGGGAAACTCTTGATCTCGAAATTAGAGTGATCGCGTTGCACGTGTCGAACGATACGGTTCTGCGCCTCGTCGCTGCCCAAATCGAGCTCCTGTCGAAAACTGGGCCGCAATTTCCACGAAATCATCGCAATTGAGTTTTCGCGAATGCCACTGGCTGTCAATGCGGCAGCTCCCCGAGGCTCCCGTGTCAACCGTCCTCAGACGTCGCGCCCTGCGCCGTGCTTCGCCACGAGCTCGTGGATGAAACGGAGCTTTTCGACGACCTTTGGCGGAGTTACGAACGGATAGGCGTCAGGCATGCCAAGGCTGCGATTGAAGCTGTTGATGGTGCAAGCGAGCGCGGGCCAAGCCGTGATGATCGAATCGAAGCATGAAAGATCGACCTTGCTGTAGTTGAAATATGGATCGCTTTTGCGGGTGCGATTGATCCGGACTCTCGAATGGTACGCGGTGCCGACCGAGTCCATCATGTGCAGGTAGTGGGCCCAGGTTTCCGCCCAGTCCTCCCAGGCGTGGGCGGTGGCGTAGGAGCTGATGTAGGACGATGGCCAGTCTGCGGGCGGACCGTTCTGGTAGTGTTTTTTCAAGGCCTCTCCGTAGTCGATCGTCTCGTCGCCGAATAGGTCGCGAAAGGCAGTTCGGTCGTCGTCGCCTACCAGCAAATCCCAAAAGTAGTGCCCGACTTCGTGTCTCATGTGTCCGACCAGGGTGCGATAGGGCTCGCCCAGGGCGGCGCGACGGCGTTCGCGCTCAGAGTCGTTGGCTTCGACGATGTTGATGGTGACCACTCCGGACGCATGACCGGTGAGCACGGGTTCAGCGTCTGGTTCCTGGGAGTCGGCAAGAAAGCGAAAGCAGAGCCCATCGGGTTGCGCTTCGCTTCGCGGTATGGTCTTAAGGCCCAGTCGGTCGAGGTTGAAGACCAGACGACGTTTCGCTTCCTCGAGCTTGGCCCATGCGACTTTGTTTTCCGGCAGACTCAGGTCGGGGATGGTTTCGGTGAGCTCGCAGGAGCGGCAGAAAACCTTTTCCGAATCCGCTTTGATCGCCCAGTTGCAAGTGCCATGCTGGGAGTAGTTTTGACAGGGCTTGAACGCTTGGTCCTCGGAATCGGAGGAAACGGCAACCATCTCCGAGCTTTTTAGGTCGAAACCGATTTTCGTGCCACAGCTCAGACAAACCGAATTCGAGAAGAATACCCGTGAGCCGCAGGTCGCGCAGTAGAAATTTTTCATAGAAATGGCTGATAGGACAGGGATTTCTCTTATCAGTTGTCAGCGTTCCGTCTGCAAGGTTCATTCTTTTCGACTACCGCTGGGGCAATTCCCGCAGTTCAGAGCGAAGAGCAGCCCGGAGCCCTATGGGCCGTAGGGGTAAGTCTGTTGTTTTCGACCTTTCTGAGAAGGCAAATCTAACTCTCAAATGTTCCCCCGTCAAAGATGGCGAATCGATTTCATACACTTGCAGGGGTTCCCACGGAGAATGGAGCCAACACTCATCACCTTTTCTGCTTCGCGGCCTAGATCCATGTTTACCAACTGAGCGACCGAGCCTCCAGAATCGAAATAGAATTTCATTATACTTCTTTTCCGAGTCGAACGCTCTAGGCTCAAATATCAATATACGCCATCAGCTCCAAACGGTGATTCGGCGGTTAGCCATCGATGCTTTCCTATTGGAGCGCGTTTCTATTTTTTTCTTTTTTTTCTTTTTTTGAAATCTAGACTCTCTGTGTAACAGGATCGGGTCTATTGCATAAAGGAGAATATATTGGCATGATAGAATGTGTTTGAAAGCAGTCGACGCGACTCTCGCGTGCGCGACGGGAAGGTCGAAACCGCAATCGTGTCCAAGACCGAGGCGTCGACTCTTCTGCCCCATGATCGACGTGAGGGGTTCCCTTATTAGCATCGCCTATTTTCGCCATATCTACGACCTGTAATGCCCGTCAGGTAGCGCTCCTCGTTTCCCATTGTTATATCAGCTGCAGCGAGCTCTTCGCCTCGTTCGATACTTGATATGGAATCGACCCAATTTGAGAATATCACTCGGTCGAGTCTATTCAAAAATAGAGATGAATGCTTTTGCTTTTGCGTTCGTGGTTTGTGCAAAAACGTATCGGAAGCGCACAGAAAGTAGTTCTGACTCCTTTTTAGACAAGGTACCCTGAGTTGTGCGGGAATAACGAATTGAGATAGGGCTCGGAAGCGTCATCAACTATCGCCTTTGCATCTCGAGAATGATATAGGGTAAGGAACGATCAGTTGCATCGAATTCGCAGAGAGATGGGTGGAGTGCAATCTAGTCAGAAGGGAGAGCTCTGCTACTGTTTTTATTTAGCTAGCGTGAAGGCCATAGGCGTGGGCTAGCTCGGTGTCCTAGGTCGGAAATGCATGGTCTGCCTGATAGCGCGTAGTCATTCCTTCACCAATCGAATGTCGATTTCCCTTTCGACGTACTGCCATTCGATTCCCTCTCGCAGCGACTGTACCAACTCATCGAACATAGTTTCATCCTCGCTCGAGTACTCAAACCAGGTTATAAAATCGAAGGGCTCTACGCTTGCGAGGTCGCGGCAATGGTGAAGCTTTCGTGCGATATTTGGAAGAAACTTTTGGCCGATATCGGTATGGCGTGATTGCTCTTCAAAAATATCTCTTCGCTCCTCTTGAGTAAGCGACCACCATGCATCGGTTTTTCGTATTGGAATTAAGGCGGCATAGTTTGATGCCTTGCGTCCCAACCCCTCCTGCTTTGAAACGAGAGCAGTCTTTTCTGCTTTAGTCACATAGCGCTCGTTGCTGGTCACTCCGCGCAGCGCCCAATCGCATTTACCCGAGAAGTCTCCATTCTCTATGGTAAGGCGTTTGGATGTCGGCAAGCTCTCGCCAACAATGGTTTGAATACTTCGAATTGACCACTCGCCGCATTCGCCAGCGACGAAACTGAATAATCGTTTGTTCATGTTATTTATTCACGTGAAGTGTTTCGAGATGGCCTCGGATGAACGAGGTGAAAGAGTAGGGCAAGACTAGTCCTTGCTGCATCCGCAACTCGGGCGATTGGCCCGAGTTGTATCGACCGCCTGGTTCCACAAATCTTTGGGATCTAGTCTTTTGGCTGCCTTGCCGTGTTTCCATCTTTCTGAACGTTTTACTGATCATCAATAGTTCCTTCGGTTCGATCATCTGTTAGGGGCGTTCCAGCTTGCTGCCTCCCTTGTTTCTCGATTTGGCTGAGGTGACTTTTATCTCTTTTTCATTCTGTTTCTTTCCCGCTGCAGGATCAATCTGCAGTCTCGGTCGAAGTGTCCTGTCGCTTCCGCTTCTGGAATTCCTCTTCCTTATTCGACTCCACGTCCTGACGGTTCGTATCCAGAAGTTGGTGTCTGTTTCTTCTCATCAACCTGATCATTTGTTTTTCTGTGGATCGTGAAGTCCATACGCGTAGGTCACCGCGGAGTGATGGCCGGAGTTGTATGGACCGCCTTCCATGAGAAGGCACTGCAAGTTAATAATATAAAGGAGTTCACGACTTTTGTATATCAAGTCATCTGGGTATCGGATTCCATGTGTTTGAGGG